>JBKPNP010000284.1:0-2263 GCA_046732775.1 Acidobacteriota bacterium | reverse complement strand
GGTGAGATCGGTCCAATAAGCCAGATACGGAACCAGCTCGTCCGGAGTGCGACGCGGATCGAAGATGGCATCGAGCCGGGCCAGCACATCTTCAGACGGCTGCTGCAAAGCTTCCATCACTGCTAAGAGTCCAGCCAGCGGGTTACCTTTTCGAAGCGTCCGCTGGAAGACCGAGGGCAGCAACTGCGCGATCTCACTTTGTTTCATCTTCGTTAACGACCTCTACCTTGTGCTCGCCGGAAACAAACAGCCACATGCTCGGCAGCGTCACGCGGTTGTCGAAGACTTTGTTGGAACAGGATTGATAGCTGGTGCCGTTGTCGTTGCTGCGGAAAATCCCGAGCGGCCCGCCGGCCATCACAATATTTTTTTCCACGTCGGCAGCGACGGTCATGACCGGATGGAAACGCAGATCGGCTTGGCCACGGATTGGTAAGCCACACGTCGTCACCGGCGCGTGCCACCCGGCCTGATCTCCCTTAGCCAGATCAAGCCAGAGCACACCCGCCTCGTGCGTTGCGGCGTAAGCAAAGCCATTTGTGAACGCGAGCCCGTGACAACTACCGCCGACCCAACCCTTCAACATCCGTGTGCCTTCACCTGGCGGCTCTGCTCCTCGCAGCTCCCAGCGCAGGGCGCCGCGGGCCGGTTCGTTGCCGGCAATGAAGTTTGCGGCCCATAAGAAGGTGCGCACGCCGTCCTGCTGCACCTCGAGCACACGCACGTCGTCGTCTTTTCCGCCAATCAACGTGTAAGTGTTTGAGGCGCCGCTCTGGCTCGAAAGAAACACGCCGTTCTTGCTTCTCGCTGCGGCCGCGACAAAGAAAGTTCCGCGGATGCCGACGGACGCTGCAATGGCGGTGAATCCCAGCGTTGGCCGGCTGGAATCGACGGCAATCGGTACCAGGCTGGCTTTGGGTTTAAGTGACACTTCGAACAGGCCGTTGTCCGTGGCCACGATCACCATCGGCGCTGACTGTCGCGAGGTCCAGGCAAGATCGTTGATAGCGAATGCGGTCGTAGCCAGAGAGCGCCAGGTTTCGCCACAGTCCTCGGAAACGTAGAGTCGTGAGCCACCGTTCGGGAGATTGGTAACGGCGGCAACCTGCCCTGCCTGCGACGTGTTAACCCGTATATGAACTGTTTCTTCGTCTGGCGGAAAACGGTCGATCATTTCCCAGCCGTCGCCGTTGTCCATCGAACGGAAAAGTTGATCGTGAGTAGTGGCGTACCACGTGTCTGATTGGAAGGAATCCGCAGCCAGCGAACTGATGTCTTTCTCCGGGACTTCATCTACAAACAACTTGACGTTGTCGACATAACTCACGCCCGGCTCCGCCAGCATGATGTCGTAGACGTGCGACACGCGCAGCGGGTAACCAAACGACCAACCGGGTGAAGGCAGGTTTGACGGCAACGGATTGATACTTTGGTGCAAACGCGCCAACACACGCTTCTTCACGGCTTCCGCATCTTCGCCGCGATGAATCACTGCGCGCGCTTCGACGCGGACGTCTTTGTAGCGAACCCAGTTCACCAGACAGGTCGTCCCCAACGGCCGGCGTTCTTCCAGCGAGCGGCGTATGTTCGCCAGGGCTTCGTCTGTTTGATGTGCTTTCAGGTCAGCCTGGGTAACGGCGCCGAGAGGTCGTTGTTCTTCAGGAATGAACGGCACTAGCAGCACTTCGATCGTGCCCGGCGCCGCGTGAGCCCACAGCATCGCCTTGGTGAACGCTTTCGCGCGTGCGATCGAACCTGATGCCGCTGCCACTCCCGAGCTGCGCCTTGCCAACATTTCAAAGTCGCTGGCGGTAACGGCGCGCTGTAACGAATGCAGCTCTTGCGGACCACGAATAAGAGCGTTCTCAATTGTTTCCGCAGCGCGGCCACCGGTGGCAGGATCCGGATTGGTCACCGTAACGCCGGCAATTTGATCGCGCAGTGTGGTTAAGGTGTTGGCCGCGACGTTGCCGGACAGACCGCCACCCGACCAGTACCAAAGTCTGATTTCGCGACCCGCTTTGGGAACGGCAGCGAGGGTTTTCGCAGCCGCATCGAGCTCGCCATCGCCATTGCGCGACTGTATCGCCGGCGCAAACGTGATCGTTCCCGTAATTCGGTCGACGACGTAGACAAGCTTGCTTCCGGATAGGTTGCTAAAGTCCTCCGACTCCTGCCACACCGCATACGCTTTGCCGTTGTGTTCGATGGCGCGAACGCGTCCAGTCAATTCATCCGGTCCGGCTTCAACACCGACTACCAG
>JBKPNP010000283.1:0-3297 GCA_046732775.1 Acidobacteriota bacterium | reverse complement strand
CCTCCTGCGCGTCATAAACGATTTGATAAATCTCCGCCTGTGCGGGAGAAAATTTCCCATTTACCGGAAACGTGCGCGTCACGTCGGCGGAATAGTGGTCGTATTCAGCGCCCACGTCCATCAGTAACAACTCACCCGGTTTGATGCGTCCCTGCGACTCCTGATAATGCAGCGTCGTGGCATTAGGACCACAGCCGACGATGGACGGATAACCCCAGTGATCCGCGTTGCGCAATTTAAATGTGTACGCCACCTGGGCATCGACTTCGTATTCCCATTGCGCTTCACCGGCTGCCAGCCAGCTGCGTTCGTGCGCTTCGGTGGTGATGTCGATTGCATGTTGCAATAGCGCCAGCTCATACGGTGATTTACGTAAACGCATCTCGGCGAAGATTGGCGTGGCGTTCTTGACGCTGTAACCAGAAGCAGACTTCGCCCACTCTGAAGCGTACCGCTGCTCTTGGCGATACTCGAGACTGTCGCCGCCGCCTGGTACCAGTAAGTAAATTTCGCCATCGTTTTTGCCGGCGGCTGCGAACAGGGTTTCGAATCCTGCGCTTAAGGCGCTCGTCGAGAGAACGCCGCCTTCCGCAGTCGAGAACTGCGCCGACATCAAAATCTTCTCGGGTTTTGGGACGTAAGGCTGGCGATTTCTGAGCGCGCGCATGAACGGCTCAAACTCACTCATCTCCCAAATCTCCTTGATACCGGAACGATCACTTGCTTCCTCGGCGCTATACATGTGTCCGGTCCAGGTTTCGGAAACGGCGCTTCGCCGCGGCATGAAAAGCACCGCGGGCAAAGACTGGTTGCCTGGCAATAGCACCAGCGTAGCCCCTTTTTGTTTGAGTCCGGTCAGGTAGTAAAGGTTATTTTCCTGGCGATACTCGTAGTCTACGTCATTCGTATAAACGCGCGGCTCGGTACTGAAGAGAATCAAAATTCCCTTGCCGCCGATCGACTCCGCGACACGCGCCCGTCTGCCTGCAAGCTCTGTCAATCGCGTCGCATCGTCAAAAATCGGTGCGGGCGGAGTGAGGCGGACCACAGGCGGCGCCGCCGTATCCGCGGCCTGCGCTCGACTAAACAGCGCGGAGTTAACAAACAGAAGTGCGATCACGGAAACAACAATTGCAGAACGAAAAGATGACTTCATTCGAACTCCTAACTTCGCGTTTGCCATGGATTATTTTTAGATGGATGCTGTGACGGGTCGTGGCTGCTTACTGCTTACGGGCGGGCCGGCGGCGTAACCATTGGGCGCCGGGGGGAAAGACATGTTTCGACCCGTCGGGCATGGTAACGACACGAGTACCGTCCGGATAGGTTTGCACCTGAGTGCCGTCGGGAAAATTCTTAGTGCCGGCGCCTCGCATGGGTTTAACGCGCGGCCCGAAAACCTGCGGCGGAATCGCGGGTACGGGTACGTCCTTCAATCCCTGATACTGCTCGGCGACATCCGGCGAAGGTTCCTCGTCGGCGTCATCACTGTCTTTCGACGCCTTGGGATTCTTTTTTGCCTTCTCTGTTTTTTTGGCCGTCTCAACCGATATGATCGGGCTCTCGGTCTTTTTCTCTTCGGTGACGGAAGTCGGCGAAGGATCAGCAGCTGCGTGGAACGCTTCCGGCGTTGGCGTAGCGGTAGCCGTAGGTGTCGCTGCCGGTGTGGCAGCGGCTTCGGTGTTCTTACGATTCTGGTAAGCGAAGAACACGCCAAACGCAATGCCGATCAGAAGCAGCGCGGCCACTCCGATAGCGATTGGTTTTAGCCGGTTCGGTTTGACTGAAGACGTGCGGACAACGGTAGTTTCGCCCGGCATGGCAGTAACGGCAGGAGAAGCCACCGTTACAGGTGAAGCGAGGGTTGCCGCCGACGGCGCGTGAATAATCGTGGCTGCCTCACTCTTGCCGACCAGGGTTGCGGCTTCGGCAGTTCCTTTTAACGCGTCGCACATCGCCGAAGCAGTCGGGTAACGTTGATCGCGATTCTGACTCATGGCGCGTGCAAGTACGCCGGCGATTTCGGGTCCAATGGCGGCAGAAATTTCATTCGCCGGCAGCAAAGGATCCGGTTGCCCATTCACGAGGGCCGCAGCGCGCGACAAAGCATCCGGTGGTTTCACCCCAGTCATCAGGTGATAGAGCGTGGCGCTCAGCGCATAGATGTCGCTACGCGCATCCGTGCCAAGACCCTGAATCTGTTCGAGCGGCGCGTAGTTCGGCGTGTAACCAAAAATGCTTGCGGACGTCGTGACAACCGAGACGCCGCCGGTTTGTCCCTTGGCGAGTCCGAAGTCCAGCAGGATGATCTGGCCGCGTCCTGTTAGCTTGAGGTTCTGTGGCTTGATGTCGCGGTGAATAATCTGCGGCTCCTGCGTGTGCAGGTAATCGAGGGCGTCGAGCAGTTGATCGCCCCACGTCAAAACCTGATCGGGCGGAAACGGGCCCTGTTTTCGCGCCATCATCTGTGAAAGATCATCACCGGGAATGAACTGCATCACGAGGAACTGGCCGTCGCCTTCCGCGAAGTGATCACTGACGCGAGGCAAAGCGGGGTGATGCATGCGTGCGAGCAAACGCGCCTCGCGCTCAAACTGTTTGCGAAGCCTCTCGTCAGCGAACAGTGTTTCCTTCAACGCCACGGTGGTATCGAGACGCTCGTCCAACGCCTCATACACCGCACCCATCCCGCCCTGACCGAGCAGTCGCAGAATTCGATAGCGATTCTGTAACAGGGTATCTGCTGTTAACATTTAACTTCTTCGCGATTGAAGTCGATTCGAACAGAGCACAGAAGCCTCATTATACACGCCGTTTCCTACACAAGAAATCAGTTCAGTTGGATTCAGGTTTGGCGTAATGTCAGTACCACCTGCGGTAGCGAATTGCGGATTTCGGATTGGCGTAACGCGATAACGCCAATCGGCAATCCGCAATCGCAAATCGGCAATCCGAGGACCCACCCGCTACCGCAGGTGATACTGACCTCACTTCACTCGGGTGCGCCTCACCTCACTCAGATGCGCCTAACCAACATCAGATGCGTTTAGCCAAACTGCAACAGAGGCTCAAGTTTGTCGGACTTCTGGATCAGGCGTATGCTACCTGCACGTGAGTCACCCCTTCCCGATCGCGGAAACTGAAATCATTGATGTCGGGCCCCCGCCCAAACGCCATTGGCGTCGCTGGCTGATTGCGCTTTTGGTGCTGCTCTTTATCGTCCTCTCTCGCAGCCTTTCGATTTATCTTTCCGCAGCCTGGTTTAATTCACTCGGGTTCTCTGCGGTCTACTGGTAC
>JBKPNP010000282.1:0-3937 GCA_046732775.1 Acidobacteriota bacterium | reverse complement strand
GTCTTGCACGCGCACAAGCTTGAGTGCCACCGCCGCCTCGCCAAGAATGAAGCCGGTGCTGCCGGATTGCCAGGGGCGCAAAGGCGGATCTGTCAGCACGCGGAGCGCTTCAAAGTTATCCCAATTTGATCGTGAAAGAATATCAACAGCTACCACGACAACTTCATCTGCCTGCTCGGACAACAGTATCTGTTGGGCGGCATACAGAGCGTGCAAGCCCGAGTTGCACGACGAGCTGAATACCGGGCCGCACCTTTTGCCCCAGGGTGTTCCCGCCAACAACAGTTCTGCATCGAAACTAACGCGCCAATCCTCCACGCTAAACTCATGCGCGCCGCCATTACACGAGGCCGCCAGGATTGGAATTTCCAATTCGGCAGGTTGCCCTTCGAGGCACTCTGTCAGAGCGAGGTTAGCCAGCGCCCGCCAGCGCGCTAAGCCGCTGACGCCGGAACTAACACCAGCCGCCGGCCGACACCATGCCGAAGTCGACCAACCATTCGCAGGCCAGGGCCAGGGCTCGGCCGCGCGAGGCTTCAGGCCACGTCCGATGTCGGCAGCATTGCCTTGCGCACTGGCCAACCCGATTGCCGCGATTGCTATAGCCATTTGGTCGTCCAACTCGAAGCGCGTTTACGTAAGACTGTCCCGGGTTGCTGCCTTGCTCGGCTACTCTGGGTAAGAGAGCGATTTACATTTCACAATGACGGTGGATCTGTCACGCATGTTCCCCACAGTCACATCAACTAGCAGGCTTTGTCACACAATTGCTTCACGGTAAGGGCGAAGCCTCATAACTTCTTCGAGCGCGGGATTCAATTCTCCGCGCGCGTTTGTCAGCTGCACCGGTTGAAAGTAGCTCTCGAAATCAGCGGCGACACGAAACGCAGGCCGGTACTGCGGATCGAGCTGTTCGGTCGAACTAACGAAGGTGCGCTTGCGATTTCGATACTTCGGCATGCAAAGAGTCGCAGCATTCGCGAGCGCCAGCATTTTTCCACGGGCTCCCAGCGCTCGATTGTAACGTCGCAGAAATCGCCCAGTGTGTTTGGCCATAGCACGTCGACGTCCCGCGAATCGCAACATGCCGGGCCACCACTGCGAGAAAGAATGAAGACCTTCCAGCGGTTCCAGTGCGAGAGTTGTACCATCAAGATCGCGTATTCGAGTTTGCGGCAATATCGTGCGCGCGTCCAGGTATTCAAAGAATAGCGGTGTGCCCAGCAAAGGAATCGGTAGCGTGAGATAACTGGGCAACGGTATCTCGTCGTGCTTCAAAACGTACTCAAACTCAGCGGTAAGAGATCGAAGCGAACGGCGGCTGGGGTCAAGCATGAGGCCGTAAAGAAATAAGATGCCGGCGTGCAAACATTTCCTGATTAGCGACTGCTGATCGCTGACGACGTTTTGCCGTTTGCCGAAAGACAAGAGACTCGGTTCATCGAAAGTTTCGACGCCGCAGAACAACGCCATACAGCCGGCGCTCCTGGCCAACTTCAAGTTTTCTTCCTTCAAGAAGAAGTCTGCGGTCAACTCGGCGCCCCAGAACCGCAATTCGCCGTCGGTCTTCATGGCGCTGAGAAGTTCGAGCTTGTTTTTGAATTGTGCTGGGCTATTCCCATAAAAATTATTGTCGAGAAAGAAAATGTTCTTTCGTCCGGTCGACAAAATTTCCCGGCGAATCTGTGGCGCAGCGACGCTCAGGTAAGGGTTGTTCTGAATCGACATCGTGCAGAAATTACAGTGGAAGTTACAATTGCGGCTGGATTCAACGCTTCCCAGCAATCTTCCCCAGGCGGCGAGATCGTGGCGGGGAGTAAACTCCGGAGCGCAATATTCAGCCCCAAACGCATCGGTTATCACCTGCTGAATCTCTTCAACCGGTCCCGTGCAACAATAGTCGAAAAACTGCCGGCAGAATTTCGGCAGAACGTTTACGAGGGAACCGCCGGCGACGACGATCACTTTAGGGTTAACACTTCGCGCATACGCCGTTAGGTGAAGGAAGCGATCGAAATCGACTTGCAGACCGGAGAGCACCAGCATGTGCGGCCATGCGAGGAGTCGCTGATCTTCGAGTGGTCCGCTGTAGAGTTCACTATGAATTCGCACGTCGCAGAGCCGGCGATTGAAGCCGCCGGCCACAAAAACCGGCGCCATTGCCTGCGGAAAGCGCCAGGGGCGCGCGCCACCGTTGCGGTCTTCGTCAAACCGGCAAGCAACAATCAAGACTCTTTTGGCCGCGGTCACTTGGCAACTCCCGACGCGCTGGCCAGTTCACGTTTCAGTCCACGGAGCGACTCGCTGCTGAGTTTACCAAGGCGATACCAGGCGCTCACCAAACTACTCAGCGGGAAAGCGCAGCCAAACAGTCGTTCATCGTTGCACAGCAGGGTTCCCTGGTCCTGCGGCAGAAAACTGTAACTGTGAAATGCGTTGATACCGAACTTTCTGCCGTGCCAGGTTATAGACGTAGGTGGATCAAAATGCACGACTGTTGCCGGAACGTGCAGCACCACCCCCGCCACCGCGAAACTTATTTCAAGAATACTTCCGACTTGCAGCGGCTGGTGATCGTCGCGCAGACGGCAGCCGCGACAAATGGGACTCCAGTCAGTCCAGCGCTCGAGGTCAGAAAAGAAAGACCAGACCTGCGCCGGCGAATGTTCTACGAATAGTTCTGCGTAAAAGCGCAAAGGTCTGCCATCGCTTGCGAGAGCCTGATTTCTGAGGCTGCGTTTTCCGCTGTGAGGGGTTAATGGTTGGGACACAAAAATCCTTAGCGTCAGTGGTAATGGACTGTCACTTCCTTAGGCAATCCCAAACGGCGCCTCGCTTTTTGCTCGAACGGACGTGCCGGGTTTGTCATGTATAGGCCGCAACAGCGATTACAAATCGGAAACCGGTTTTGCAGGATGTGTTTGCGAAACCTCACGGCCATTGCGGAATTGAACGATTGCATGAACCCGTCGCGAAACACGTTGCCGGCAATAATGTCCGGATGGCCGGGACAAAAAATCAAATCACCATTGGCGTGCACGCGCGCCCAGTAGAAAGGCATGAAGCAACTTTCGTTTCCAAACGTATTGGTGTAGTCGGTGAACCAGTTGTCGTAGTCTTTACCGCGCAGCTGGCTGGGTCCCGTAACCACGTAAGGCGGACGGACGTCGAAGCGTTTAGCTCTAAGCAGCCGGCGCACCCTATGCGCTACCTCGCGATAGTCGTATTTCTCATAGTCAGGAACTACCCAGCCGCGCCACGCGCCCGACGACTTCACAGCGAAATTTTCCTCGAGATGTTTTTCGTATGCGAGTCCGGCCGCTTCCGGCATGAAATAACGAAAATTGTAGTTGAGCATGAACACGCCCAGCGCGCGCGCTACTTCGTAGGCTTTCTCAATCACGTCCGTTGTTGATTCGCAAACGACGGTACTCATTACTACGAGTGGAGGCGGTACACCGAGAGTGCGGCGGAGTTCAAAGAGTTGCGTTATGCCTTCTTTGATTTCCTGAAAGGTTCCCTTGCCGCGAATGCGATCGTGAGTTTCTTCATCGCCGTCTATGGACAAAATGAATGCGAGGTTCCTGAGGCGGGCCAGAGCCTCGAGATGTCTACTTAGAAGCGTTCCGTTAGTCGTAATCAACACATCGAAATCGCGTTTGGCAAGAATATCCAGTAAGGCGTCGATGTGTTTGTAGGCGAAGGGTTCGCCACCGTGAATATTGATTAATGAGTCGCGGGGTGAAAGCTGTTCCACCAGTCTGGTCATCAGCGTTTCGTCCATGGTCGCGACTTTGCGGGCGCCTGCCAGGAAATAGCCGTTTTCCCCCCACTGATTGCAGAACGGGCAACGCAGGTTGCAACCTTCCGTGGGGATGAATTGCACCACGGCAGCAGCCGGCAGTTGAAAACTTTCATTGCGCACGGCCGCTTCATA
>JBKPNP010000281.1:0-4757 GCA_046732775.1 Acidobacteriota bacterium | reverse complement strand
TCGAAGACGATATGTTGGTGACGGCAGACGGAGTGAAATGGCTGACTGCTGCCTTACCGCGGAGCATTAGCGAGATTGAGAGCTTTATCGCTCGCGGGCGAAAAGAATCTCATTAACGGTTACTGTTGCGCGCGTTCGTATTCCGGCGTCGTGTTGGGCCGGGGCAGTAGCCCGACAGTCATGGAGGGCTACGCGAGCGCCACTCTCGGGTCAAACGAAAGGGACATCAATCATCAAGGTTGAGTGCCGGCGTAGCTCTCATGACTGTCGGGCTACTGCACCAGCGTTGCTGGCGCGTTGAGCCTGAGGTCCCGCTGATGACCAGCCGTATTGTCGTCGTACTATGACGACCCGAAATGAATACATTAACGCGTGTTCTCAGATTCAGCATTTCCGACGCGCCGCTCTAAATCTACTACTACTTCGCAAACCTCACACCATCAGGTGACATAGTGCTGCCCGGCATTGTGATTGCACTTTTTCGGGCCATGATTCAACAAGCCCAACTGCGTATAGCCGCCGCGGCTGTATGTTTCATCGCTCTGTTTTCAACCGCCACACCCGCTCAGAAAAAAGTAGTCGACCAGATCGTCAAAGAGGAGCAGCCGGCTTTATCCGCGGCGGACAAAGCGACGGTCAAAGCCTTTCAGGATCGGGTCGGGGAATACATGAAACTGCGCAGCGCCGTAAAGGCTAAGGCCCCGAAACTTTCCAAAGACAGTACGCCTGAACAAATTCAAGCCGCTGAGAATGCCTACGTTGTCGGCCTTCGTGAAGCAAGAAAGAACGCGAGGCAGGGAAGTCTGTTCGCGCCGGACATCGCGCAATACATTCGCACTACATTGAAACGTGAGTTGACGACCGGCGACAAGAAAGACATTCGCAAGACGGTGCTGGACAAGGAAACGAATATTCCGGTGGCGCTGAAAGTGAATTATCCATATCCGGATCCGAAAGAGTTTGTCGAGATGCCGCCCACTCTACTCTTGAAGCTCCCGGAGCTTCCCAAAGAAGTGAAATACAGATACGTCGGTCGCACCTTGTTGTTGCTCGATACCGACAGCAACCTCATTTTGGATTACATGCTCGACGCGTTGGCCTAATTGATTGGTTAAGGAGGAAGCATGAGACGCAGAGTCTTTCTGCCGGCAATTTGTTTACTTGTTGTTTGCTCACTGAGCCCGGCCTATGGTCAGGGGACGACTGCGGTTAAGCCGAGCGGCGCCAAAGTCAGTCTGCCGAACGCACCCGGTGTCCCGCTAACCTTGCCGTTGAAGGATGGTTCGGTTCGGCTGGCAATTATCGGCGACACGGGGACTGCCAGTAAGCAGCAGCAGGAAATCGCCGACCTGATGGTGAAATATCGCAGCGCTTTTCCTTTCGATACCGTTCTCATGATGGGCGACAACCTTTACGGGGGCGAGACGCCGGCAGATTACAAGAAGAAGTTTCAAGACGTCTATCAGGTGCTGCTCGATGACAAGGTGAAGTTTTACGCGTCACTCGGTAATCACGATCAACCAAACGAACGCTTCTACGAATATTTCAACATGAACGGTAAAGAGTATTACCGGTTCACCAAAGGTAACGCTGCGTTTTATGCGCTGAACAGCACTTACATGGACAAGACGCAACTGAAGTGGCTGGAAGATGAGCTGGCAAAAGACGCCTCTGACTGGAAAATTTGTTTCTTTCATCATCCGCCTTATTCGTCGGGAGCGAAGCACGGATCGGACAAGCAATTGCGCGAAGTGCTGGAGCCATTGTTCGTGAAGTACGGAGTGAACGTGGTGTTCACCGGTCACGATCATTTCTACGAACGCATCAAACCGCAGCAAGGGATTTACTACTTTGTTTCCGGCGCAGCTGGAAAGTTGAGAGAAGGGAACGTGAAGACCGGGTCGGCTCTGACGGCTAAGGCTTATGACGCCGACATGTCGTTCATGCTCGCCGAAATCGCGAAGGACGAACTTCACTTTCAGGTGATCTCGCGTACCGGAGAAACGGTTGATTCCGGCGTTATCATGAACCAGAAGAAAAAGCTCTGAGGATGCGCCTGGCGCTATTCTTCATCAAATATTTGCCTGAGATGTTTCTTCATGTGGTCGAGATAATCGCGAATGAACCAATCAAGTGTTACCGGTTCGCTTTCAACTAAATTCTCCGACGCAATCTGATGCAAGTTGTGTTTATGCCGCAACTTCAGGCGCGTTTCCTCAGGCACCAGCGACACCAGGTGCAGAATATGCTGGTTGAACAGCTTCCATAATTGCACCAGGTCGGACCATTTCTCAGCCTGATAATTCTGCACCCGGACCCAGCCTTCCTGTTCGTAACCAGCAAAAACCAGGTCGTCGGTAAACTGTGCCCGCACGAAGCGCTGATGGTTGTTTGACGCCGAGTCAATTAAATGACCGATGATCTCCTTTGGCGACCATTTGCCCTCAGCTCGCGGTGTTTCATTTTTCCCTGGCGGGATTTGGAGTAGACGTGCAGATGCATCCTCAAGCGTTTTGCGAAAATCTTCCAGGAATTCTTGCATAGTTTTCCTCGATTCAGAGTGGTAATTAACGGGCTGCGAATGGTGAATGATAACCGAGTTCGCTTGAAACATCCCAAGCTTTGTGGACACGGTAGTGCGTCCGTTTGGGAGTAGTGAGTACCGTCCGGTAGCCGTGACTGGAGCGCATGCGTCCCGCTTGCGTCTTTGCTAAAGCAGCAACCGGGACGGTTGCGCTCCAGTCATGGCTTCTGACTTCAATTCCGAACTGACCTACTACCTGCGGCACGAAAACAGTCGATGCTTCAAAGTGCTTTTGCCATGAGGAACGCCGGCAGCGGTTCGCCGTCGGGAATGCTTAATTGGATCGAGTCTACTTTCACGTAACCTTTGGCGAGATACAGCGGTTCACCAGGTAGAGTTGCCGCGAGTTCGATCCGCTTGAAACCAGCATCGCGCGCCGCAGCTTCACAGGCCTCGAGGATTCGACTGGCGACGCCGCGACGAGACTGCTGCGGGTGCACGTAGAACGCACGAATGCGTGCCGGTTCAGTTAACGGGTCGAGCAGCCTGTCTGGTTCGGCAGTCTTTGTCTGGTCCCCGCCGTACAACGTTTTGCGCTTACTCCATCCGCCGCTGCCGGCCAATTGTCCCTCCACTTCGGCGACATAGTAAGTGCAGTCGGTTATGAGCTGGGTGTCAACGCCAAACACGTGTTCGAGCGCACTCGAGATTTGCGCGCGCGTGTAGAAGCCCTCGCTGAGCGCGCTCACAGATTCGCGAATCAAATTACGCAATGCGGGAACGTCCTTCAATTCCGCGAGTCGCAGCGTAACGTCCATAAAGTTTTAGCACTCGACTATGAACTTCAGAAGGCGTTATAAAATAGAGTTGAAACGAAGTTAACAGCAAATCGCGGAAGTGCACATTGAAGTGTGGTCACTTCGACGTGCGGGTAGAACCCGGGGAGACGACATAAAACATGGCTGACGAGGAAGTGGAAAAACGGATCATCAGGTTGGCGTTTGACGGGGACGCGCTACGCTATCGCGAGTTTCTCGCAAAACTGAAAGCCGGATTGCCGGAAGGTACCGGCGTGGCATTACGCGGAAGCGTGGTTACAAACAAGCGCTGGAAAGACGGTAAGCCTTTTGATGCGGACGGCCGCGGCTCGAGCGATCTCGATGTGACGCTCGTGGGCGACAAAGTCATGGAGTTTTGGAACGAAGACGCGTTTTACATTCCCGCCCTCCACACTAAACCACTTTGCGACGAAGACGCCGGAATTGCGCCTGGGATGAATCCGCTCCGCGAAGAACTGCAAAAGCTGGCGCAACGGCCGGTCAATTTTCAGGCAACTGCGAACCTGATCCTCTACGGGCGCGACGTCTTGTTTGACGAACCTTACTGCATGGTGATTGAGGCGCAAAAAGCTTCGTGATTGTTAAGCTGCTCAGCTACAACATTCGCTTTGGCGGGCGCCGCCGAGAAGAACACCTGGCTGAAGTAATACGTAGTGCCGCGCCCGACCTTGTGGTGTTTCAGGAAGCAATCGATCCGGACGTGATTCGTCGTTTATCGGAGGCCACCGCCTTGCCTTTCTGGGCCGCGCGTCACGAACATTCCATCGGTTACATCAGCCGGATCGAAGCGAGCCATCACGAATGGCATTATCCCGCTGGGGCCAAACATTCCTTCCTCGAAATCATTCTGGAGGGGACGGACTCACCTATCTTTGGCCTGCATCTGAGCTCGATGTTTTCTAAATGGGGCGAGCGCCGGCGCGTGCGGGAGATTCGCGCGCTACTGAAAAGCATTGAGCGGCACCAGCACGGATTTCACGTGGTGTTGGGAGACTTCAATACTCTGGCCGTCGGAGAAATATTGGACGTGCGGCGGATGCCGGCATGGATTCGCGGCTTGGTTTGGCTCAGCGGCCGTGACATTCAGCGTGAGACGATTCAGGTGATGACAGACGCGAACTACGTCGATGGTTACCGTTCGCTTCACACAGACAAAGGCTACAGCTTCCCGGTGTGGGATCCGCACCTGCGACTCGATTATGTTTTTGTTCCCAGGGGGTTTGCGGAGCGCCTGCTGAGTTGCGAGGTAGTGACAGCACCGCCGATCGTTACGAAGGCGTCCGATCATTTTCCAATTCTGTCTCAGCTCGACTTTGGCTGATGGCGAAAGACGTCGGCGTGCCGTTCGGTGTAGCGATTTGCAGGCCCGAAGGGCCGTTGGTTAATAGCCACGC
>JBKPNP010000280.1:0-1489 GCA_046732775.1 Acidobacteriota bacterium | reverse complement strand
CAAATGGTAGACTTCACCTTTCTCGTCTACAATGCCACGGAAAACGCGGCCCCACCACCACCAAGCGATATTCGGCCTTAGAATTTTGGTGTTCGTCGCGCTCGCTACGGCGCTAACCTTCAAATAAGAACAGGAGCCCCCCAATGTTTGCAAGGCATTCATCCGCCCGCATGTTCATGATGTCAGTCAGAAGCTTGACGCTGCTTCTCGCAAGCGCGCTGGCAGTGGGTGCGCAATCGATCGCTCTTACTCCGGCGGCGACATCCGCGGTAGTAACGTCTCAAGAAAATACAGCGCGTTACTTCGAGACGATTCGTACCTCGCCGGCGCAGCTTTGGGCGTTCCTGCTTAGAATGCCAAAAGGCGGCGACCTGCACAATCATCTCTCAGGATCTATCTACGCGGAATCGTATATTCAATGGGCCGCGGAGAATGGTTTATGTGTAAACAACCAGACCATGGCGCTCGCTGTGCCGCCAACAAAATCTGTCTGCGATGGTAGTACGCAATTTCCCGCTGCTGCGGCGCTTACGAACTCCGTGATCTACCAGCAACTGATCGACGCCTGGTCGATGCGAAACTGGCAGTTGTCCGGCGACACCGGTCACGATCACTTCTTCAACTCCTTCGGCAAATTCGGCGCAGCCACCTACAACCAGACGGGACGAATGATAGCGGAGGCGGCGACGCGTGCAGCTCACGGCCACCTGCTCTACCTGGAGCTGATGCTAACTCCGGACGGCGTTCCGGATGGAGTTGTCTCGGTGAAGCTTGGGCAAGCGGTCGGTTGGGACGGGAATCCCGCAAACACTCTCGCCAAACTGAAAGCTAGCGGTATAGCGAAAGCGGCGGCAACCGGGATCGAAAATCTTCGTATTGCCGAAGCCCAGAAAAACCAATTGCTGAAGTGCGACACGCCGCAAGCCGAGCCTGGTTGTGCGGTGACGATTCGCTACGTTGCACAAGTATCGCGCGCGAGCAACTCGCTCGGCGCCGTCTTTGCGCAGATGGTAACCGGCTTCGCTTTGGCAAGTGACCCCAGCTCAAAAGTGGTCGGCTTGAATTTGGTGCAAGGGGAGGACGCGCCGGCGTCAATGCAAAACTTTGCCACGCACATGCAGATGTTGAACTTCCTGCGGCCTTTGTACCCGCAAGCACATCTCACGTTGCATGCCGGCGAGCTTGCGCCTGGTCTGGTGCCGCCGGAGGGTTTGAAGTTCCACATACGCGATTCGGTGCTAATCGCGCGGGCCGAGCGCATCGGTCACGGCGTCGACATCAGGCACGAGGATGGATTTGAGAAACTTTTGGAAAACATGGCGCAGCGTAAGGTGATGGTGGAGATTTGTCTTTCCAGCAATGATACGATTCTCGGTATCAGCGGTGCGGAACATCCGTTGGCCACTTACCTGCGCCTCGGCGTACCGGTGGCCCTGGCGACCGACGATGAAGGCGTTTCGCGTTCGGAAATTTCGCGCGAGTACCTCAG
>JBKPNP010000279.1:0-2702 GCA_046732775.1 Acidobacteriota bacterium | reverse complement strand
TTTTCTCAGCAGATTTTCGCCCAGGATTTTTATAGTAGTCCCGGTTGGATAAATACGATTGCGACCATCCAGGAGAATCAATATGTCAAAAATGCATTGGGTATCGGAAATAATAAAAACAATCGGAGTTCGGGCGTTTTCCAATCAAGATCCTCAAGCCAGTCTGAGCCCTATGAAGTTCCGGCTTACCGGAAATATCCGGCGGTTCAATTCAAATCCACCGGAACGCGGCTGACGCTGCAGGAATATCTGGATTCCGTCAATAGCAGCCCGCAAGAGAAAGCGGAATTGAAGGAATTGGTCTTGAAAATTTTCAAAGAATATGAGGCTGCAGCTGCCGCCAAAGGGCTCCCAAATGATTGGGCTTTAGCCTTTGTTTCCTACGTTGGATTCAATATGCACGTCTATAGCGGGGCAACGGAGAAACCGATTATCCCTTTTGAACAGAACGTGGGAGTGCGGGACGTAGTAGCCGAATATGCCACTGACCATGGCATTTTCAATAATGTGACGGACCGAAAAAAACAAGAGCTGTACGAATTTTTAGTAATGTTTGGCGGGCTTACTTACCATATGTGTGAAAAAGTCCGAAGGGAAGCGAACGCGGAAGAAATGAAGAACTGCAAACTTGCAGCGGCGCAAAATTTGAAAATCGTAGGCATTAAGCCGTAACGGAATTGCCTGGGCTCGTCGAGTCAATTGATTGGCGAACTCGCCGCAAGCTCGCTTCGTATTCTGATAGGAGGTGCTGCGATGTTTTGTTCAACATGTGGTCAGGAACAGGTTTCCGCGTCTGTGCGCTTCTGCCCACGCTGCGGATCTGAGTTGAACCCTGGCGGAGAGGGACTCGCGAAACAGTTGATTAAGATGGCCTTGACGCTCGTCTTAATCAGCTGCGCGATCATGGGCTGGGGCTCGTTCACAGCTGGTCCCGGCTACCTGCAAGTCCGACTTCTGATCACGCTCATTGCGGCCATCGCCTTTTATCTACTTTTCTCGCAGGACCTAAAGCACATTTTTGCTAAATTATTTTCTCAACCTGGTGATCAGCAAAAGAGGATTACGCCTGCCGACCAGGAGTTTGCCTTGCCGCTGGCGCAAAGCATTGCACTGCCGTCTCTAGCGTCACGTCGAGTAAATACAGCGGACATGGTTCCGCCGCCGAGCATCACCGAGCGGACCACCAACTTGCTCGAGAAAAACAAAGATTGAATCGACCGAGACCGCGATTAACAACGGCTTGGAATACTGATCGCGCGCCGCCGCTGAAGGCAAAGCATTATTGCTTGCGTTTTAGCAGGTAACAAGGGAAGGAGGTTGCTGTGCGATTCGCAATACTGCTAATAGCTTTGAGTCCGTGCGTCGGCTTGACCCTCTTCCTGGGCCGCGCTCCCACTTCTTTGCAGCAACGAGTAAACAGCGAGGCGACCACACGCTGCGATGTTAAGGCTTATGTCATTGACCATGACCCGAAGGGCATGAACGTCCGCTCCGGGCCGGGCCAAACGCATAAGGTCATCGGGAACCTACCGAACCAGGATGTCGAAGGGATACGGGTTCATATCACCGGGGCACAGGCAGACTGGATGCGCATTGATCTCGCCGTGGAGGAAGGCGGAGAGCAGGAGCGAACCTTCTTTAAAGGGGAGGGGTGGCTCTACGGGCCATTGCTTGGTGTGGACGGCGTCGGCTGGATTGAAGGCGGCACTAAACTTTACGAAGCGCCGAGACAGAAGAGCCGCATCTTAGGACGGATGCTGGGCGGTGGCGAAGGGGGCACGGTACGCGGCTGCCGCGGGGAATGGATGTACGTCGAACACAAAAAGGTTAAGGGTTGGGCCGCTCCCGGTACACTCTGCTCTAATCCGCTGACGACGTGTAGTTAAGAGAGAGTCGCATTGCGAAGTGCGCAATCCAACACCGGCATACAGCCAACGCGCAACTCACGTCCTACAGCTCGATGCTGCTCGAGCGGCCGCACTGAAGGCAGTCGTTAGCCTTCAAACCAGATGGAACTACGCTATGAACTCTCTTGAGAACCTACGTTTAGCCATTCTACGGCCCGCGTACCTGCTTTGGATCATTCGCAACCAGGCTATTACGTCATTCGGGCAGTTAATAGCTATTTTTGGACCAGCGGGACGAGCTGGCGAGTTCTACTTGCACGCGCCGTTGGAAAATTTGCATTCAGCAGAACTAATAGAATGGGACTCCAAGACTGGCACAATCAAGCTGATGCCGCTCACGCAGCGCGTCTTGTCTACCCTTAAGGTCAGCCTCAGTGATCTTGCGAATCGCACAGATGGATCCGTAACAGTCAATCCAATCTTCGGACCCGCACCTGCCGCACCGAACAGTCCGGCCGTATTTGTTCTCATGCCATTCTCGTCGGAATTGAAAGCGGTTTATGAGGACCATTTGAAGAAGGTCTGTGTCGAGTGCTCACTGACAGTTGCAAGGGCCGACGATTTCTTTAGTACCAACATCGTAATGGGCGATATATGGAAAGGCATTTTGAATGCAAAGGTCATAATCGCTGACTGCACCGGCCGTAATCCGAATGTCTTTTATGAACTTGGAATCGCACACACAATCGGCAAGCCAACGATTCTGCTCGCACAAAACGAAACGGATATTCCATTTGATATCGGTCATCGTCGATACATTAAGTATGTTTTTACTCCTCGAGGAATGCGGGAACT
>JBKPNP010000278.1:0-3854 GCA_046732775.1 Acidobacteriota bacterium | reverse complement strand
ACGCAAGCGAGACGCTTGCGCTCCAGTCGCTTGCGCTCCAGTCGAATAGTTTGGGGCGTGTTACCACCAGGCGAGACTGTCAAAACTAACAGGAGGCTGCGCGACGCCAACCCAAAAGGAATTAGAACTTGGCGCGTTAGTTCGGATCAAACCAAACATCTTCATGACCGCTGGCTATCCGGAAACGCCAACCAGCAGCTAGCCCGAAATATTTCACCACTTCAGAACCGCGCTCGCCTAGATGAACAATGTGAAGGGCTTGGAAACTATCATCAGCTTCGGGAAACTCTTCGCCGGCCCGCATATACCAAACCGCATGTGTCTCCCTCTACAGGATGTCGCAAATCCATCGAGCGGCACCCTGCCTGATCGGACGATGTGAGTGTTCGATCTTCGCCTTAATCTCCCCGTCTTCAAGGTTGACCCTCATGTCCGCGACTGACGCAAAGTCTTCAGCCGGAGACTCGGGTTTCTGTCCCTGTGGGAGACCAACCATATTGCCCATCAGCGCGGCCCCCACGAGAAGACCGGCCAACACCAACACGCCCATTAGCCACCCGGAGATTTCGATCGGCTGCCACACCACGACTATCAGGAACAGCGCCAGGGCTCCAACGATCGCCCCTTGAAGTAGCCCATGGTGACCCTTTGGTGACCCGTTGCGCATTCTGAGCAACGTGGCACTGCCACTGAGGAACGCAGAACTGCCACCCTGTCGCCCGGAGCATCCGTCATTTTCTTCATCTTCACGAAGTAACTTTGTCCGCGAACCGGTGGGCGCTTGCCGCAGAACAGCAGTTTGAGCCCATCCAGTCCAACTCCTCTTCGTCGTGGAAAGTTTTCATAAGAGATCTTCTTTCAGCGTGGACATAACGGTTGTTGACATGCGCAGGCGGTTCCGCGCCAATTCACGGCTGCGCTTTAACGAAGCCGAAGTCGAATTTTCGCGGCGGTGATCCTCCAATTGCCACGGTGACGGATCCACCTTCAGGCAGAGTCGAACGCCAACCCGCGAGAGGCTGCACCGAGAGACGATAAGTACCGGCTTCAACATCTTCGAAGCTGTACGTGCCTGCTGCGTCGCTGACTGCCGTGCGCGATCTGCCCCTGGCATCGATAAGCGTCGCCCTCCACCCGGCGAGTCCCGTTTCTTCAGAATCGCGAATCCCGTCGGGATCTCGATCATTAAAGATCCAGCCATCGAGCGTTATCAGGCAGGCCTTTTTTGGATACGTTACGGTTATCGTTGAAGTGCAGCACCAGGTATTGACGCCAGTCTTTGGGTCGATCGGACCAGCCATGCTGACACTTAGGCTGATCGTTTGTCCGGGTGCGGCGCCAGTCACTGTCAGTGGAATGACAACTGGCGTATTTTGCGGGAAGGTTTGCGTCGTTATTTGCGGACTAACAGTAACCCCCGCTGTGTTCGAGGAAACTGTTACCGATTGCGACGCGCTCGGTCCCTGATTAGTAATAGAAAGACTAAGGACTGGTGTTCCGTGCTGACAAATGAACTGGCCCTGGAGTCTGGTGCACCCCTGACATTCCGGCAGTTGGAAGCAGACCTGATCAATCGGACAACACCATCCATCGCCGGCATTCAACCTGATGTCCAGACACACCTGGCTTCCGGCAACAGGGTTAGCAACGGTGAACGTGCCGGAAACTGTTGCCTGTCCATTTGTCGCCACCGGATTCGTAAACTGGAAATGCGCTGGGGTGATATTCCCAACCTGAGACGATGAAATATCGACCCCAGTCGCCGGCGTTGAGAAGGGACTGTGATTCGTGAAAAGGAATGACCAGGAGTAGGTCGCAATTCCATTGATCTGTCCCTGGCAGGTAATCGGATGCTCAGAGATAGCGGTGCACGGACAAGCCGGCGGCGGCGGGTTACCGTAGGTGTACGGCATGTGCCCGACCATAACCGTTTTGAGCCATAGCCCATCCGTGCCTCTGTACTTGACCAGCCTGTGCTCACGCAGGTGGACCGCCCACACATCGTTATGCGCATCAATGATGATGCCGTGCAGATCATTGGCAGGCACCGTGTTACCCACGCCCAGCGGGATGTCGGTTGTTTGCCACACGACGGTGCCGTTTGGATGCGACTTGATGACGCGCCCGGTGTTTAAGTGTTCCCCTGAAATGATGTCGCCGTTTAAGTCGACCGCTACCGCAACGGAATCGAACTGCGCGGCCGTAGGAAGGGCTGCGGTGCTAAACGAGGAGTTGCTTGGATCATAAACGCGGTACGCGTTTGGCATCGCCGACCGATCTGACAAATAAACTTTCTCGGCCGCCCCTCCGCAACCCTGGAAAAGGGAGACAGAGTAGTTGGCTTTAGTGATCCCTAATGGGTGGACCGACACAAGTTGGTTCGTGTTGGTATCGATCTCGGCAAGCGTGTTCAGTACATTATCGTTTTCATCAACGCTCCAGAGTCTTCCCTTTGTATCCACCTGACAGCCATAGGGCGTGTGACCGGGAGTGGCGATTCCTGCGAGAGGCGCGAGCATTTGTCCGGTGTTTGCATCAACTCTGTAGTAATGCGACGTGCCCGCTGTGATCGTGCCGAACTTGTTTTCTCCGTACATGCCGACCCACAAAACGCCGCTCGGGTCCATGCAGAGCGCGCGTCCCATAGTGTCCTTATCAATAGCTGGATTGCCGATGGATTTTGCCCACAGAATCCTTACGTCGCTGGCCTCGATCGGGGTGCCCGGAATATCGATCTCGTTGTTGCTATTGCCATCGGTAATAGCCAGTGCCGTCAGTCCGCTCGAGGTGGTAAGGCTAAGCGTCCCTCCAAAAGGCGCTATCTTCATCAGCACCGGAAGATGCGGCGGGTTCGTCCATGCGGGCTGAGTATCGGTGCTGAAAAAGCGGTTCAGCACGAAGATATTGCCCGCGCGATCCTGGGCGATGCGGGACGGAGCGGCGCCGGCCCACGCATTGGTGTTTGGGTGCGCGATGAAATTGGTGCCCGAAGTGAACCACGTCGCATACGTGGCCACTACCTGATCCGTGTTGATGTCAATTTTTGAAACGGTGTCGTCGCCGGCGTTCGCGACGTAGATGTACTGCGCAGACGCAGACGACGCGAGCAGCGCAACCAGCAACACGGCTGCTGCGAGAAGGGTTCTTATCGTAAACATGATTCTATACCTCCGGTGGATGAGAGTATCTGGTGAGCAATTCCGCCCGGTGCTTCGGATGAAGCGTAGCCGTCGCTTCGGGTCCCTCACAATTCGGCGATTGGAAAGAGTTGTTTGCCGAGACTGTTCGGAGCGAAGTCGGCCGTGCGAGTTGCGCCGATCCGAGGTAAGACTTCCTCGGTAAGGGTTGAAAGGTTTTCACTTCCCGATCTTATGGAGGAGCGAGGAGTGAGTTAGTGTTCCCGGTGCGAGTTGCGAGTGTCGTGGAAAAAACGCACCGAGTTTGAGCGTTTACGCGGCGGATACTATCACGTCCGGCCGAGAACCGAGAACGATGGCGACGAGGTCACGCATCGCCGCACTCAACAGCCGTTCTGAAACGCTGTCAGCATCCGAAACAATTGACACTCCACCGCTATTCGAAGTCAAAGCTGGCACCGTAGTTACCCATATGAGCGATCCTAAAGTAACAGTTTGCGGTACTCAGAAACTAACTTTCAGCGCGAACTGAATCAAACGCGGATTGTTACTGGTGGAAGTGATGCGACCGAAGTCGCCCGGGTCACCCGTGATCTGACCCGTGGTCGCATTGATGGAGGTTGCGGCGACAGCGCTGAGGTTGCTAATCGGATTGGCAAAATTAACCTGGTTGAAGAGGTTAAAAAACTCGGCGCGGAACTCCACGTTTTTGGACTC
>JBKPNP010000277.1:0-2994 GCA_046732775.1 Acidobacteriota bacterium | reverse complement strand
ATGACTGAACAACAGATTGCCGAGGCCTTGCGGGAAGGTGAAGCCATTCGCCGCGAACTGCGGCCCTTGTACGACAATCTCGATAGGCTTATCTGGGAGAGCCTACGGAATGCATACGAAAAGGCTTATCAGTGTTGTCTTTGTGGCGCTCAGGACTTTTGGCCCCCCATGATGGCGTCGCTGTTTCAGGAGTTAACGCAAATCGACGAAGGCGGGGCAGTTAAGATTGGCAGCGTGGAAAAGAATCTTGAATGCGCCCGTGCCGTGGAACAGAAAACCTCGGGCGGCGCGGGATGGCGCGGCACTATCACCTACACCAGTAACAGCGACTACAAATTTCAGGGAGAAAAAGCGAACAACATCAGTACCGTCAATGAACACTCGCAGTATGACGCGACTTACCAGATTGACGGGCGTGTCGACCAGTATGGAAAGCCGTTGGCCAAGGTGCGGGCCACAGCTGAGGAAACTAAGATCTACGGCGGCAGAGGAACGACGGGGTGTTACAGAATATCGAAACAGACCTACGAAACGCGCGGCTCGGCTAATGATGACAACGCCAGCGTCACGATCAGCCTCAATCCGCGCACGGGCGAATACAACATTTCATACCTGCTACTCGAAGTTAAGGGACAAGGCGAACATCACGTCACCAGCAAGGTAGCCGGCACCTGTAACAATCCTTTCAATAAGCCCGTCGATAGTTCGGATCCGTTGGAGAACTATCCGCTCGAGAGTGGCCCACACGTCGAGATTTCAGGAACTGTATCTCCCGAAGATGCAGATCAACTCGTCGGCAGCAAGACCGTCACCGTACGAGCGCGTAACGGCGGCGATCGAATCATTACCGTCAGCTGGAATCTGCTCTATTGCAGAAAATAGAAGCTCGTCGTCCCGCATCTGTCCGACAAGCTTCAGCTTGTCGATGTTCCTCTTCCTCAGAAACGACAAACTAAAGTTTGTCGGACATTCGCTAGGCGCGCCGCTTGGCTGGAGACGTTGACCTCTGCAGCTATAAACAAAACGTGCGAACGTCAAATGTTTGTTTTCAGTGTTGCGTTAATCGAGTACATTACGCGGGTCAGCGGTGAGCAGTGAGCAGTGGGCAGCAAGACCAAAGACCAGAATCAAGATTGAGAATTCAACATTCAAAACTCAAAACTCAAAATTCAGTCGAGGCGCCTTCGTGAAAATTTGCATCCTTGATCCGTCCTACGAAAACTCCGACAGCCCAATGAAGGATTACGATCCGCTGTCTGACGTCATTCGCCATCTCAAAGGCCACGAATGCGAGACCGTTTACATCGACAAGGCGAAGGGCGTGCGACAAGTTGTCGAGCTTTCGCGTCGCGGTTTTGATGTCTTCATCAACTTGTGTGACGGCGCCTGGGACGAGGATCGCGCCGGCATAGAAATCGTGCAGACGCTCGAGCGGCTGGGACTCGCATTCACCGGCGCGACCTCCAGCTTTTTCGAACCGTCACGCGAAGTGATGAAGAAAGTCTGCCACTTCTGGGGTATCAAAGCCCCGGCCTACGTGGTCGCAGTCGATCAGCACGGCATCGAATTAGCCGCCAAAACACTGCGTTTTCCGCTCATCGCGAAACATCCGAACAGCTACAGCAGCATTGGGCTCACCAAAGATTCGCGCGTTGAGACGCCCGAAGCTTTACGCGAACAGGCCGAGAAAATGATTGCCACTTACGGGGCGACGTTGATCGAAGAGTTCATCGACGGACGCGAATTCAGTGTGCTCGTGGTTGAGAACGCTGACGACTCAATGCAGCCGTTTTCTTATCGACCGGTTGAATTTGTTTTTCCCCAAGGCGAGTCGTTCAAGCATTTCGATTTGAAGTGGAAAGACTACGAAGCGATGTCCTGCATCCAGTGTGAAGACGATGAACTTGCCGCACGTCTGGAAGACATGTCGCGCAAGCTTTTCATCGGACTCAATGGCGCGGGGTACGGCCGCTGCGACATTCGCATGAATCAGGATGGCGAGCTCTACATGCTGGAAATAAATCCTAACTGCGACGTCGCCTATCCCTTGGACGAAGCAGGCAGCGCCGACTTGATCCTGCTACATGAGCGTTGGGGACACCGTGAGTTCTTCGAGAAGATTATTCGCGCAGCTATCAAACGAAATCAGCGGTCGCATAAGAACTGGCATCTGGCGCTCGACGGCAAGAACTGTTATGGGATGTATGCGCTCGAGCGTCTCGAAGCCGGCGCCGTCATCGACCGTCACGAAGAGCAGCCACATGTTTTAGTGAGCGAGAAGCACGTGCGGAAAAATTGGAACGCGGAACAGCAGCGTTGGTTTTCCGAGTACGCCTATCCGTTGAACGATGGCGTGTTTGTCAGTTGGAGTCCAAACCCGGAGGAGTGGAAACCAATCAATCATTCGTGCGATCCGAATGCCTGGCTGGAAGGCTTGGATATGGTGGCGCGGCGGGCGATTGAGGCGGGCGAAGAAATCACGATGGACTACGCCACTTTTTATAACGAGCAGATGGACGATTTCTTCTGTCACTGCGGAACAGAATTATGCCGCGGCATCATTCGCGGCACCGACTACCGGGAAAGCTTTGTGGAACGTTACGGCGATCACGTTTCCGACTACGTGAGATCAAAACGCGCCGCGGCGAAACCAATAACGATAGTGATGAGTAATGAGTAAGACGAGGAAAAGGGGAATTGAGTAAAGGGGAACGTTAGGTTAACGCCAACGTCTTCCTACTCAATTCCCATTTACCCTCTCCCCCCGTTTTTCTAAGGTTTCTTCCCGCGACCTTTGCCGCCGCCGCCACCGGGTTCACCCTGCGCCTGTGCGGGTGGACCGTGCTTCTGTTCCCCCTTCTGCGGTGGCGCTGCACGCTGTTGTTGTTGCGGCGGCGCCTGTCGTTGTTGAACCTGCGGCGCTACCGGCCGCGGTTGCGGTTGTGCCTGTCGCGGTGCCGGTTGAACCGCTCGTTGTTGGTGTTCCGGCCTGCT
>JBKPNP010000276.1:0-2906 GCA_046732775.1 Acidobacteriota bacterium | reverse complement strand
CCGTCCGGTCGATTCGCATAAGCGAGCAGGTTGTCATACTGCTCGACGGCAATTTTCGCTTCGGCCTTGAGGTCGTTTTCCAGCGGGTTCAGGGAAACGCGTTCGAGCCGCCCGCCGATCTGTTCCCGCAGATCCGGATCCAGAGACTGGTTCAGGGAGAGCAGCAGTTTTAATTGCGAATAAGTGCGCAGTCGCGAGGGCTGGTTCACATCCATGCCTCGCCGGCCGGTGACAAAATCAAACACCGTGCGGCCCAGGAAGTAAGGCAGATCGCCAAGGGCTGAAACTGACAAAACGTTCTTAGTTATATCCTGCAAAACGCGGCGCGACATCTCGCGCTTCTTGGGATTGAACCCGTCGCGGAAGTCGACCAGCAACATCGGAATGCGGGGATTGTCGAGGCCGTAAAGCGCGAGTGGAATCATTTCCGTCGCGCGAGCACCGGGTGTTTCCGGGGTCACTAGCCGTCCGTCCGAATCCAGAAAACGCGTTTCGGTGTAGCCCTCCCAATTCAACAGCCGCTTGTCTGACCACGGACTGGCAATATTGAGAAACCGTTTTTCGTAACGTTTGTCCTTGTTCGTAGCGAGGTCAGACTCAGAAACCCATAACAACGCGTGCGTCGTGCTGCCGTCCGGCATTTGCAAAGGTTCAAAATACAGCGACTCCGCTTCCGCTCGCTGTCGCAGCAACTCCCAGTTGTGCCCCCGCGTGTCACGCAAGTCGGTAACTTGTTTATCGTTGAAGCGCTGCAGGTGCAGGTCGTCAACCAAGCCGCCAAAGGTTTGGTCAGTCAGCTTAAGGCGCGCCTGAATCTCGGATGCTTCGGTTTCGGAAAACGCGCCTTCACCGCCGACAGCCTGGTAAAGAGCCAACACGGAAAGCGCTCGGATGATGTGGGACTTTCGATAGTCGCCGATGTTTTGCCGATAGGAACGCGTCGAAGCCTTAATCGGCATCCCGTAAGGATCGAGCAACAGGGTTTGCAGCGCCGTCCAGAAGATCTTGTTCCAAACGTAGTGGTCTGTGTCTGCAAGATCGAGAACCGGCGGCGGAGATTTTTCGGGTGTCGATTTGCGGTTACCGACGCGGGTGTAAAGAAACGGAATCGCCCCTGAAATCTTCTGACGCAACGTCGGTCGCGTATAGGTCAGCGGCCAAACATATCGCAGCCGATCGTTTTCCGGGCTGGTGTCGCCGAGCGTATCGCGCAGCACGCTGACGAGTGGAACCCAATTGCTCTTGTCCGAAGTCTCAATACCATCCAACCGCGCCTGGATCGTAATCAGCTCCGCGCCACCGGCAACCGGCACACGCTCGACGCGGAAGATCTCGTCAGACTTCGGTGCAGCCGGAGCCGGAGTTTGAAGTGACTGGGCGAACAGTGTGTTAGCCGTTAGGAGTGAGATCAGGACGAGTGAAACGAAGCCAGAGACACTGGATCGCGCGGATTCATTCCTACAAGTGCAGGTGTTCCAGCCAGCCTTGACGAACTTCAAGTTAAATCCTTTTTCAGGCGCGGCCCACGATCGCCACGGTTCATTTTTACGAGGGGGCAGACCTGAACCAGTACCGTAACTTAAGTCGAATTGATACTGGTAGTTTTACTAAACTATCCCAACGTCAGCTGAGATTGGCTCTGGGTAACCAACGTGGCGACTGACTCGTTTGGGACCGTCACAATATAACATCGCTTGAACGATAGTGGTAGACCTTGCCTGGCCCAGGAATCTATTTTTAGATCTGAATGATTCGTGCGGTGGGATCAGTCGAGAGACGCTTGAGGTGTCAGGCGATTACTGCGGCTTCGGCGTAGCGTCAGCGCTGTCAGTGTCTTTGATTTCTTTTTCGGGCGGAAATTTCCAACCGGTGCGCTCGAGGAGCGTTATGCCATAGCGAATCGGCACGGCAAAATTGGAGGCGGCATTTTCAGTAAACACCGCGAAGTTAACGCCAATGACACGGCCCGTTGGACCGAACACTGGCGCGCCTGATCCGCCTTCCGCGGTGCGAGCGTCGTAGGCAATGCGCCGACTGTTAACGTCGGTAATGTTTCCCTGCGTCGTTAAGGGCTGAATTCGTCGTGACTCAGCGAGATGACCGAGCAGGGAGTCGAGTGAGCCGCCATATCGCTGCTGAATACTACGAGACTCGGCGTCGTCCATCGTCGCCAGCAGCCGGTCGATTCCTGAGGGGAAACCCATCATGACAACCGAAGTTCCGACTACTACAGCATCTTCGTCGCTCTCGAGCGGAATAGTCGGCAGGTCAGTGGGAAACTCTTTTGCGTCTAACATGCAAACCGCCAAATCATCGCGGCTGCCGGAAGCTTTGAATTTCAGCGGAATTCCCTGAGCGTGATCGGGGAAGTAGGCGCTCAATTTTTTCAAACGCGGTTGTCCGCGAACGCTACTGCTCAAGCTTTGGGCCCGATCGTCCGCGAGCCACGGTTGCGCGATATGTCTATTGGTGATGACAAAGCCATCGCCCACATAAAAACCGCTCCCCGAAAACTGATATTCGGCAATCGCCGCATTTCCTTCAGGTGTTAGAGTCGCCGGCTCGCCGCTGTTCTGGACCGCAGCGCCGCTTTCGTTCAACTGCGCTTCCGGGTAACGCAGCGGCCGCCCGGTCCCGGCTTCGACAAAATAATAAGTACCCGCAATCAGACAGACAGCGTTGCCAAAATCGCTTCGTAGTTTCACTGCCAAAGACAAACTGTCGCGGATCTCTTTGTTGGATCGGCCGATGTCCGTCAGCGTCTGGTTCATTTTCGACGCCTGATCTTTGGCTTGCGCGAGTTGGGCTTTCTGTTCGTCGATGAGCCGCCTCGTGCGCTGCAGCTCCTTAAACATCGAGAAGCCGATGTAGAGCGTGCCCCCGACCAGCGCGACTGCAATCGCGAG
>JBKPNP010000275.1:0-1296 GCA_046732775.1 Acidobacteriota bacterium | reverse complement strand
TCCCTTGTCTGAGGTACGGCGTTTAGTGTTGCCGCACAAAGGGCCGGGCGGGAGAAGGCGCGTGGCGTTAGGCGCGACGGTAGAGATCGGAACCACAAAGGTTCGCGTTTATTCGGTGCATGGAGAAACTCGTATCCCGGTGGCTTCGAAGATCGGCCAGATGAAAGCCGTTTTGGACGACCTGGCGGGTTATCCCGCGACAATGCCGGCTGCAATTCTTGGCGACTTCAACACGTGGGAGCCGGCCGCAGTGACAAAAACTTTCGCGTTATTTGGTAACGCGGGTTTTCATACCCCGTTTGAACGTGAGCCAACTTTCCTGCGGCGTGTTTTGCTGGTGCCAATCAAACTAAAACTGGATTGGATCTGGTTACGAAAGCTATCGGCAAGCAGTCACGGGATCGATAAGAAAGTTGAGCTGTCGGATCACTGGCCGTTATGGATCAATTTGTCAGATCGACTGTAGCTGGTAGTGTCGCAATTTCAGTTTTCCTCTGTGCCTACTTTGTGCTCCTTGTGTCTCTGTGGTGAATTCGTCAGGTAAACATCCACCACCGAGGCACCGAGGTAACAAAGGAGGCACAGAGGTTTTGAATTACAACCCTACTGGCACGCCACAATCCGACAACAGCGCGCCGACGTTATGTTAAAGTAGCGCCTTACTCAAACCATCAACAACTTCAAGAATGATTGAGGAAATAGTATGAGGTGTCCAGGCTGTGGCCGGCGCGCCGCATGGGCCAGAACACGGTGTCCCGCCTGCAAGGCGCGGCTGCCTATGTGGTATGTGGTGGCGGCGTTGATAGCAATGGCCGCGGTCTTAGTGGCGTGGCTGGCGATCCGGATGTAAGTTCCCGCTCGGGCACACTCAAACAGTTACCGCACTCCCCACTCCCAGATTCCGAAAAGAATCTTCTTATCCAAAACTTTTCCCGCCTGCTTCAGCGATAGAATAATTTGGCCGCGGTGATGCGACTCGTGGGAGATTAGGTAACCAAGGAAAGCCGTCGCGTGCGGCTTAAAGCCTTTAACTTTCCCGCCTTCCTTTAAGCTCTTCGCGAGCAGGGCGTTTATCGCATCGCCCGAATCAGCCAGTGACTTGTGCAGCATTTTCTTGTCTGCGGAGTTCTCCTTCTCAATTTTTTGTAAACCGGTCAAAAGTTCCGGCGCCGCCGATTTCAGCCACATCAATCGCACGTTATGAATATGCGCAAACTGCTCAGCGACTGTCCGTCCCTTTGAAGCGGAGAGGCTAGGGAGCGCGGCGGGTTCAACGGCGTCGAGCAGGTAAAAATT
>JBKPNP010000274.1:0-2295 GCA_046732775.1 Acidobacteriota bacterium | reverse complement strand
AACTTGAGTAGTCCGGCTTCAAAAGTCCGCGCATCCTCGATCGCTACTTCGTCTAAGTAGCCATTGCTGGCAGCCCAAATCACAAGGATCTGACTCTCGACGCTCATCGGCTGGTATTGAGGCTGCTTAAGAATTTCAACCAACCGTTCGCCGCGAGCTAGCTGTGCCTGCGTAGCCTTATCCAAATCCGATCCGAACTGAGCAAACGCCTGTAGCTCACGAAACTGCGCGAGGTCGATGCGCAGTGTTCCCGCAACCTGCTTCATCGCCTTGATCTGGGCGGAGCCACCGACGCGCGACACGCTGTTGCCGACGTTAATCGCCGGACGGATGCCGCTGTTGAAGAGGTCGGCTTCAAGAAATATTTGGCCATCAGTGATCGAGATCACGTTGGTCGGAATGTACGCCGAAATGTCGCCGGCCTGGGTCTCGATGATCGGGAGACTCGTTAAGGAGCCTCCACCCAGTAAGTCCGACATTTTGGCGGCGCGCTCGAGCAAACGTGAGTGCAGATAGAAAACGTCACCCGGATAGGCTTCGCGGCCAGGAGGTCGACGCAGGAGCAGCGAAATTTCGCGATAGGCTGCAGCTTGCTTTGAGAGATCGTCGTAAATCGTCAGCGCATGGCGACCGTTGTCGCGGAAATATTCACCCATCGCCGCGCCCGAGTAAGGTGCCAGGAACTGCATTGCGGCTGGATCGGAAGCAGTGGCCTTAACCACGATCGTGTAATCCATCGCCCCGAAGTCCGACAATGTCTTAACCACCTGGGCCACAGTGGACGCCTTTTGTCCGATTGCCACGTAGATGCAAATTACGTCTTTGCCCTTTTGGTTGATGATCGTGTCAACGGCGACCGCCGTCTTCCCTGTCTGCCGGTCACCGATGATCAATTCGCGCTGGCCACGACCAATAGGCACCATCGCGTCGATAGCTTTAAGCCCTGTCTGCAACGGCTCTTTAACAGGTTGGCGCGCAACAACGCCCGGGGCGATACGCTCGATCGGGTAGTAGTGGTCCGTGATAATGGGTCCGCGATCATCGATCGGGTTACCCAGCGCGTCGACAACTCGGCCGATCATGGCCTCGCCGACGGGCACTTCCATAATCCTGCTGGTTCGTTTAACGATATCGCCCTGCTTAATTGCTTGATATTCACCGAACAGCACAGCGCCTACTTTATCTTCCTCAAGATTCAATGCCAGACCGCGAACGTCATGAGGAAACTCGAGCAGCTCGCCGGCCATTACTTTTTCAAGACCGTGAATCTCGGCGATGCCATCGCCCACTTTGATCACGGTGCCGACTTCCATGACGGTCACACCGGTCTCGAAGTGTTCGATCTGCTGTCTAATAATTTCGTTAATCTCGTCTGCTCTAATTGGTTCCATCTTGTCCTCAGTCCTAACGCGCGAGTTCTTCACGAAGTCTATTCAATTGATTACGAACTGAACCGTCATAAATCGTCGAGCCGATGCGGGTCACAATTCCCCCGAGCAGCGACTCATCCGTCTCGAATGTTAAGTGTGCTTTTTTGCCGGTCAGCTGCGTCAGCTTTTGTTCAAGCGAAGTTTTGGTGACGTTGGAGACAGGCCGCGCTGAAACTACTTGGGCGCTTACGATGCCGGTCCGTTCGTCAAGCACTTCCGCAAACTTGGCGTTCACTTCAGCGAGTTCCGCGAGTCTCTGGTTTCTCAAGAGCACTCGCAGAAAATTGGCGGTAGTGGGGAGAACCTTGGTGCGTGTTATTAAAGTCTCCAGAACTTTGCGTTTCTGATCATACGCCACGGTAGGATTGCCGAAGGCTTCCTGAAGGCCGGCGTTCTCAGCGATCATCGTCGCCCAAGCCCTTAATTCACTTTGCACAGCACGCTCTTCGCGCTGCGGGATGACCACATCCGCGAGAGCTTGAGAATAACGACGGGCGGCAGTTTGCGAACTCAAGCGCGCGTCCCCCCCAACTGTTGGACATTCTGATTTGTAAGGCGCGCGTCATCGTCCGGTCGTATTTCCTTCCTCAATATCTCTTCAGCTAATCGGACGCTTTCAGTCGCAGCAAACTTCCGGAGATCATGACGCGCCGCCTTCCCTGCGCTTTCAATCTCTCTCTTCGCCTGCTCTCTGATCTTCGTAATCTCCTGCTCCGTCGCCGCTTGCATTCGCTTGCGTTCCGCGGCCGCTTCAACCTGCGCTTGGTCTTTGATCCTCGCGATCTCAGTGTCTAATTTTGAAAATAGCGTCTCGACTTCTGTTAGCTTCGCTAAAGCTTGGTCGCGTTCTAATCGTGCGGTCGCC
>JBKPNP010000273.1:0-3994 GCA_046732775.1 Acidobacteriota bacterium | reverse complement strand
GGCCAGGTGACGCTAAAGAACCCGGAGTTAACAGCTCAGCAGTCGCAAACGCTTAACGCTCGTCGCGAGAGCCAAAAAGTTGAAGCCGCGGATAACTCAGACTTAGTAACGATCCTGCGCGACGGTAAAGAACGCGCCGTGGTTGTCACCGGTCACGACGGTCAGGAAGGACAAGTTTCGACTACCACCGGACCGCTGACTTTCCGCACCGGCGACTTCTTTTCGAATCGCGCGAAAGAGCAGATGCGCATTATGCCGGACGGCCGTGTTGGCATTGGCACGACCAATCCGCAGGCGACGCTTGATGTGGCCGGTACGATTCGCACCCGCGGGATCCAGTTTGAAGACGGTTCGGTAATGACTTCTGCTGCCGCCGCGAAAGCAGTCCAGCAAAAAGGCTCGACTACCACGCAGCTAATCCCAACTGGAACCAACACCACCAATGTTATCGGCAGCGGCACCCCTGGACGCCTCGTTCAATGGAATGACAATGCGGGTACGCTGGTTGACTCGAACCTGACGCAGTCTGGCGTGGGAAATATCGGTATCGGTACCGCCACACCCGACAGCTTGTTTACCGTACAGGGTCAGATCCCTTCATTTCTCGGCAGCCTGAATACGATTCGCACCACGGGCGCCACCAACGGTTTTGGTTTAGTGCTCGACGCAACCGGCACCGGCAATAACAACCTCGGCCTGGCCGTCAACGGCGATGCCAAGGGTGCGTTCTCGTGGGACCGCGCGCGCAACTTCATCGGCTTCGTTAACTTCAAGTATTCCCAGAATGACTTTGCGTTTCGTCTTAATCAGGACGGCAGCTTCACCTATCACGATGGTTCCATCAATCCCGGACCGGAACGCTTTCGCCTGACGCCGGGTGGCAACGTCGGCATCGGCACCCCCGCACCCTCGCAGCGTTTGGAAGTGGCGGGCAACATCAAGATCAGCGGCGCCGGCAACGGTTTGATGTTCGCGGACGGCACTGTGCAAACAACGGCTGGCGGTGGTGCGATGACGGGCACGAGCATCATTTCGGCAATCAACGACGCAGGCACCGTCGGCATTATTGGTGACAACAGGCTGTCGCCGAACATCGCACGCTTGAACACGCAAAACGCCTGGACGGGCCAGAACACTTTTGTCAACGGCCTTTCGGCGAACGGCGTGGCTATCACGAACGTCGGCAACCCTGTCAGCGCGACTGACGCGACTAACAAAGCGTACACGGATTCAAACTTCGTCAAGTTTGTTCCCGGTGCGGAACAGCTCTCGGTCGGCGATGCCAACGGCACCGCTCCGATGATTAATCTGCGCGGCGGCAGCACATGTTGCTCAGGCCCCGGTGGACACACGCCGGCCTGGTTCAAAGTTTTCCAAAACGGCAGCTTCGTTGCCACCGGCAACCTCGGCATCGGCGTCTCCCCGATGCAGGGCAAGGGCTACCGCACTTCGTGGGACAGCTACAAGGGCGCCTTCCGTTCAGGTTATGCGGACGCCGAATGGGACGACGCAAACGTCGGCTTCTTCTCGTGGGCTGGTGGTTCGAACTCGACTGCGATTGGTCTCTACGCGCTGGCTTTCGGTGACACCAACTCAGCCGAGAGCACCTCGTCGATAGTTTTCGGTAGCGGCAACCAGGTTAAGGGTGCGGCTGGCTTTTCGGCCGGCGCCGGCAACCGCGTATGCGACACCTACGGCGTTGCGCTCGGCAACAACGCCAAGTCAGGTGGCCCACTAATCAACGGCAAGTGCGATCCTGACAGTTTCAACCTTCGCGGTCTCGCGGCAGTTGCGATTGGTTACAACGTCACGGCTGACCAGGACCACACCACGGCCATGGGCAAGTTTGCTTCGAACAACGGCTTCACCGGCACCTTCGTCTGGAGCGATGGCTCGGCACAGCAGAGCGCGGACACGTTCCGCAACACTGCGAACAACGAATTTGCGTTGCGCGCAACTGGCGGTTTCCGCTTCCGTACAAACCTGACCGGCACGACGGGTTGTAATCTGCCGGCAGGATCCGGCGTGTTCAACTGTACGTCGAGTCGTGCGACCAAAGAGAACTTCCTGATGGTTAACGGCGAGGACATTCTTTCGAAGCTGCGCGCGGTTCCGGTGAGCAGCTGGAATTACATTGCCGAAGGAAAATCAACGCGCCACATGGGCCCAATGGCGGAAGATTTCTACCAGGCGTTTAACCTCGGCACGGGCAGCGCTGCCATCGGTGTGCAGGATTTGACTGGTGTAAGCCTGGCCGCAATCAAGGCCCTCGACCAGCGCACCACTGAACTGCAGCAAAAAACAGTTGAAGTGGAACAGCTGCGTACTCAGGTGAACGAACTGCGCGCCATGAACAATGCGATTGAGCAAAGACTCGCGGCGTTGGAACAGAACGCTAAGAGAACTGTTGCACGTAAGACGCGTTCACCTCGCTAAGGATTACTAAATACTTTCCTGAAGGGCGGACCAGTGTTAGACGCTGGCCCGCCCTTTAGCTTTCGGTGCGGCTTTGCCTCAAAAAGTCTGGAAGAGGTTTTTTAACACGAAGGTGTTGGCTAACTTTAGCCCAGGGTTTCCTACCCTGGGTCAATCAGCCAGCATTGAACGCCGAACTCTGAAAGAGTTTCACCCATTGCGTTTACTCCTTCACAGTAAAAGAAGATATTAGCGGCTATGTTTCCCAGGGTAGGAAACCCTGGGCTGGAATTAGCGAACTCCTTCGGAGTTAAATCCAACTGCTTACTGCTTACCACCTACTACATACTGCCTACTGCCTAGTGGCTCTCCCGCGACTTACGCGTCCGATTCTGCGATCGCCGCTCAAGATTAGTTCGCACGCCTTCAGCGCATACTCCTCAAAGTTTTCCAAACGCGACGCAAGAATCACCCACGCTTTGTTTCCCGCGCGCGAGCGCCACAGTTGCCGCTTTGGCAAGTCGGGAAATTCGCGCGCCAGACTGTCGACATCTTCGGTCGTGGTGTAAAGCCACATGCCGTTCGAGCCGGGCTGCTTTACCGCGTCACGCAGCGAGCACAGGAGTTTGTCGTCGAGATAGAGACTGACGAAGCCAAACATGTGCTTGACGGTCGGGCGCAGCGAACTGAGCTCGTCGATAATAAACGGAAACGGATCGCGCTTTTTTGTTGGGCGAGTCTGGTTCATAGACCGCTCTCATCCTTATTCACGAACCGGTTTACCTCCTCAACCACGCGCGCGGGCATTTCTTCTTGTGGCAAATGTCCGCAATGGTCGAAAACCACCAGCTTCGAATTCTTGATCAGCGAATTGAACTTTCGTCCCGCTTCGAGTGGGTTCAACTCGTCCTCTCGCCCCCACAAGATGAGCGTAGGCACGTCGAGTTTCGGCAGTTCAGCTTCAACCGGAAACTGTCCCGCCTGAGTTCGCGCACGCAGCGCCGCTAATTGCCCGTCCCGTGTTTGCAGCGGCAGATAGTAAGCGTTAACTCGATCCGCTGTGACGTTCGCATCGTCGTAAAAACTCTTACTCAATCCCTCCCGAACCAACTTATCTGAACGCAGCGCAAACGCGGTCAGCACTCGTCCAACCACCGGAACCAACAAATATCGCGGCGCGAGCGAGCCGCTGCCGGCCACGGGTAATCCGGCACTGTCGATCAGGATCAATCCCGAAACGCGCTGCGGATTCGTGATGGCGATATTCAGTGCCACTTCGCCGCCCATGGAACTGCCGGCGAACCAGGCCTTGTCGATGCCCAGGCGATCGAGTAACTGCATGACGAAGATCGCCTGAGCGCGGCGCGTGTAGTCACCATCCGGTTTCCCCGAGAAGCCAAATCCCTTGAGATCGAGTGAGATTACGCGAAAAGTTTTTGAAAGCGGCTCAAACACGTCTTTCCATGAATAATTCGACGAAGTGTAGCCGTGGATCAGGATGAGAGGTGTGCCGTTGCCTTTTTCCTGATAATGCATGCGAACGCCGCCGATGTCAGTGAAGTGGCTGTAGCTCGAGTTA
>JBKPNP010000272.1:0-4596 GCA_046732775.1 Acidobacteriota bacterium | reverse complement strand
TCCGCCAAAAGAATGTCGGTAAAAATTGGACCTTGTCGCAGGTTGAAGGTCGAGGTGGCGACATTAAAAACGTTGGTGCCGGTAATGTCTGACGGCATCAGGTCGGGCGTAAACTGTATGCGTCCGAAGTTCGCGCCGATGATCCGCGCCAACGTTTTCACTGTCAGCGTCTTTGCCGTACCCGGTACACCTTCAATGAGCGCATGGCCTTCGGCGAGCAGGGCGACGAGTATTTGCTCAATCGGTTCGTCCTGGCCAACAACAATTTTGCTCAGTTCGCGCCGTATGTGATCGACAGTGGAGGAGACGTATTCAATCATTTTCGTTTTGGTTTTTGGTCTTTGGACTTTGGTCTTTAATTAGAGCTTTGCACTTTGCCCTTCAGCCGTTTCGCCTAAGACCCAAGACCAAAGGCCCAAGACCAAAGCTCAAAGCTCAAAGTACATTCTTCACTTAGCTTGCTTCAGTTCGCGCGAACGCATTCGCAAGCCGAGCGTAGTTTCGATTTCGCGCAGTCGTTTCACTAAATGGATGGTCTGGCGTTCAGTGATACCGCCGCCGTTGATTGCATCCTCCGATTGGCGCATTAGGGTTTCGAGTTGATGAGCAGAAACATTCGAACGTGCGGCAATGCGGTCCGCGATGACTTTGCGCGGACTGTTGTAATCGACGCCTGCGTAACGCGCAAGCACCCGCCTGGTGCGCGCGTAAATGTTCTCGATCGCCAAATCGTAAGCTTTCGCGCGTTGCTGCAGTTCCGCCATCGATGCGACGAACTCCAGACTCGAGCGGCGATCAACCTCCGCTAAAGGTAACGGTCGCGCAAACCGGCGACTGCGAGTCCACAGAACCAAAAGTGTGACCAGAATGAGCTGACCGAAGATCGCCAGCACCGGCGTGCCCGCGAAGTAACTGACGAACGCGTTGTGCGTTGCGCCATGTCCCTGGTGAAACTCGTCGAACGCAACTAAACCGGCGGGCGCCGCCAGAACATTGAGCGCCAGCTGAAGGTTGTCCTCGAGAGCGATGCCGTCATTGGCCACCAGAAATGGATCGCTGAGTAAGACTATTTGGCCGCGACCGTGAGGGTAGTCAACGAGTAGCGGAGCTCTGGGCGTTGCCAGATGTATCACCGGCGCCGGGGAAATTGTTGCCGCTTCAGCAGCGGGTGGCGGCGGCGCTTCGTCGTCAAAGTCTTCGGTGGCGGCGGTCTCTTTTTCTTTCTTCTTCTGTTCTTCGGTTAAAGGAAAAATCTTTATGGCCGAGTAGTAGCGCGACGGCAGGACCGCAGCGATTTGCTGAGTCAAGAGTGTCGGCTGCGACGGCTGGACCGGCTTGACCCCTTCCGTCATTTGCTCTGGATTCGTGGCGTCCACCGTCATGGGAAAATCAAGCAGCTCGGTCGTCACGCGCCAGTCTCCGGAACGCGGTAGCAGCTCATCCTCGGGACGCCGGTCGATGATCACCAGCCGGCCGCCGGCCGCCACCCAGAGCAGCAGAGTCGTCGCTTCCTCGCGATCGATCGTGGTCTGAGTACGACCGACAATCACGAAGGTCCGCACCTTCTGCCCGCCGGAGCCGAGCAACTTATTAACCGGCTCACGCCAACGCATCACCTGATAGCCACCTTCGTTAAGGAAGTCGTGCAAGGCTCGCGTGCCGGTGGCCCCGGAGTTGTAAGTTGAACGGTTTGGTGAAAACTCGGAATCCTGCTTCTCTTTTTCGCCGACGTAGGCGGCGGAGTTAATCAGAGCCAACACGGCAATCGCCAGCACAATCGTGATTATGATTCCGAGCTTCTGCTTCATTTGGTCTTCGGTCTTGGTCTTTGGTTCTTTGGTCTTACCTGCTTAGGCCAGGTTCCGGACTGGAAACTTGAAACTTATTTGAGCGCCTGATCGTAAGCCGCGCGAAACGTGCGCCAGTCAGTTTCATCCGCCTGCGCCAATCCATACCAGTGCAATTCAAAACTATCAGTCATCAGTTTGACGTTCCCATACAAAGGTTCGAGGTCGCGCATCGCCCGCAGGTAATCTCGGTTCGTGTTGTGCTGGGCCAGGCTAATAATCTTGCGTTCTCCCAACTCGACCAGCAGCGCCACGTACGCGCGTCGAATGGCAGCGCGCAGCTCTCCCTTCCGCGCCAGGGCTTCGGCTTCGGCAAGAAGATCACGTGCGGACTGATCGGGCTCCAGCCGTTCGCCCAAAACAATTCGCGCTTCCGACTTCCGCTTCTTCCTTGGTTCGCGATTGCTGAGAAATCGCGGCAAGAACGTCTTGAGCACGAACGCGAGTAGCGCCAGCGCCAAACCAATCACCACCCACTGGGCCACTTGACTGAGAATGCCGGCCTTACCGGGCGACATTGGTTTTGGTTTCGGAAACCAGTCTCTCAACCAACGAAGAAACCTCACCGTCAGTCGCGTCAGAGCATTCTCCTGTTTCGCTTTGTGCGCATATTCCGTGCGCTTCAAAATCTCCGCGAGGCGATCGCGATTGGCCGTCTTACTGTCGGATTCCTTCGTAGCAGCCTGCTCGAGTTGCTGAATTCGTTCCTCGATCGCCGCTAAACGTTCGGTGATGGTCTGGCGTAATTCGTCGTGACTCTCAAACGGGAGTTTTTCAAACTTATCAAACTCCTGATGCAGCCAGGCGTTATCAACGTCGATTGACAGACCGTCAACTTCAACGCGCTCCGCCCGCGGCAACAAATTGCGCACGGCCTGGAAAGTTTCGACTTCCCGGAAAATGAAGCTCGCATCAGCTTGAGTTTCATCCGGCTGCGAAAGCGTGTTGAGCGCTGTCACAGCCTGCGTGAGCCGCTGGTGGTAATTGTTAAGTGGAACTGCGTGCGCGCTCGACGCGAAGACAAGCATTACGATCGGCAGCAAACATCGCGCGAGCGTCGCCGGACACGAGCGATACTGGAGACGATTCCTGTCAGCCACAGTCGTATGCCGAGTCGCTTTCATCGAAGTCCCAGAAGGTTTCCCGGCGCTGGTTTTTGTAACGGCAAGCGGTTGGGACCAACCGCCAAAGCCGGCGCCAGTGGAGAAGTGACATCGATCTGCGGCATCTCGGGCAGCCTCTGCGAAGCCATCAACTCAATGTCGTATCCTTCGTGGCGCACGCGTTCGTCGACGTAAAGGAGCGACATTCCCAGCATCCACACCGGCGCCAGCAGGATTGAGCTCAGCGGTTCCATCACGCCGTAACCGATCGCGTACCAGATCGGCCAGTGCGCCGCGTTCCATGGAGAGGGATCGATGCCATTCAAGTAGCCGTACCAGCCGAGCGGAATCACTAAGATCATTAGCGCCGAGTAAGTCGCGAAAGTAATAAAGAAAGTCATGGCCATCAGCCGTCGGACGTTCCCCTTGGCAAGGGTGAAACTTCGGCTCAGCGATTCGAAAACGCCTTTGCCTTCGACGAGCAATACCTGCGGAATGTATGCGACCTTGCCGGCCATGAAAAAGAACAACCACAAAAACACCACACTGACTAATATGCCGCCCGCCGTCCCAAGCAACACCAGCAACCATCCGGGCGCAACCGACCCCATCGCAAAAATCAGCACGCCTAACAATATCAACACGAGATAACCAGCGAACACGCCGGCCATCGATGCGCCGATCAACCAGAACATCATGAATAGACTGGCGCCGAGTAAAGCCCAGAAGCGCGATCGGACGGCGGCATAAGTGGTGCGCGCCAGCACCGGCTCGTTCCATAGCAGATGCATGACGAGATTTCGCGACGCGCCGCCCATCACGATCAAGCTCAATAGCTTGCCGAGCAGCACTACGACGACAGCGCCGATTATGAGCAGCACATAAAAAATCAAAGCTGCCGTGTCCGGAGTGTTCGCTACTTCGCGAACGCCGATCGTCCACATCACCCAGCCAATAGCGGAGACAACCACCGGCGGCGCCGCGATTCGCATCAAGGTGAACAGGTGGCGGCGATAGAGTCTGACGGCACGATCAATAAGATCGCCGGCGCCAAGCGGTACCAGGTGGAGATCGTTAGCGCCGGCTGTGACCATAAAGACGAGGGAATGCGAATCTAAACCGTGATTGAATTTTGAGAACTGCTCGATGTGGGGAGCAATCTTAGCACGCGTTTACGCGAACCGCTTTGCGTTTTGTTTGGGACCGCGGGCATCTCGCCCGCAACGAGCGCGAAGCGCGAGAGGTTGTCATGCCGTCTGCGTCTTGTGGCGCGTTGCGCGCGTGACGCCTGCGGTCCCCTGGATTTTCGTTTAGCGTGGTGGCGAAACGGCGCGGCGGCCGGCGATGGCAGTTAGCATAACGTCCGCGCCGCTTTGAAGCGATCGCAAACGTTCTACTGGAATTGCGAAGCTGAGGTTCTCTGTGCTTTCTACGTGCATCACCGCAATAGCAATGACGCGACCGTGAAGATCGAGCACCGGAGCGCCGCTGCTGCCCGCCGATACCCTGGCAGTAATCTGCAAACGCTCGCCGAAGTTCACGAACTTCCAAGCCGGACCAACTAAACCAAAGCTCACCGTTCCACGTTCTCCAGCTGGATTACTTACCAGCAGCAGAGGCTCACCAGCGTCGGGCGTTACGTCGGC
>JBKPNP010000271.1:0-2385 GCA_046732775.1 Acidobacteriota bacterium | reverse complement strand
AGCCATGGACGAGTATTCACTTTCCCAAAGGATGACCGCGGAATTCTTAGGAACGCTTTGGCTTGTCCTGGGCGGTTGCGGCAGCGCGGTTTTGGCCGCGGCGTTTCCAGAAGTCGGGATCGGGCTCCTTGGAGTTTCGCTGGCTTTTGGTCTTACCGTCGTGACCATGGCGTACGCCGTGGCACACGTGTCAGGTGGCCACTTTAATCCGGCCGTCACGGTCGGGCTTTGCACCGCACGCCGGTTTCTTAGCCGCGACGTCATCCCTTACGTCGTCGCTCAGGTTGCGGGAGCAATTGCGGGCGCCGGAATTCTTTATCTGATCGCGAGCGGTAAAGCCGGGTTCACGACGAGCGCGGGCTTCGCCGCGAACGGTTACGACAGTTATTCGCCGGGCGGTTATTCGTTAGGCGCGGCCCTGGTCGCCGAATTAGTAATGACTTTCTTTTTCCTGCTCGTGATTCTTGGCGCCACCAACAAGCGCGCGCCGCAGATGATGGCGGGTCTGGCGATTGGTCTGGCTTTGACTCTAATCCATCTGGTTACGATTCCCGTGACTAACACGTCCGTCAATCCGGCCCGCAGCACCGGCCAGGCGATTTTTGTCGGCGGTTGGGCCATCAGGCAACTGTGGCTGTTCTGGGTGGCGCCCATCATCGGTGGCGCGCTCGCGGGTTTCGCTTACAGCTTCCTTGGTGAAACGCAAAAGAGTGCCGAACCAGCTTTTGCCCGTACCGTCACCCCTTGATTCGCTGTTACGAACGACCGAACTCCGTGCGATGAATACTCCATCCAGCCGATGTGGGTCGAATAATTCAGAACCGGGAGCGGTAGCGACCGGGTCAAGTGCGACCGGCTCCACTCTCAGTGGGCACGTCACCGGTTCCAGCTTCAACACGTGAACGGCAATGTGCGTTGACCCGGTCGCTACCGCTCCCGGTTCTGAATTTGTGTTTCATTGCCCGCTGAGTCGCAACCGCCTCACCTTTCAAAATTAATCATCCTGTAAGAATTGACAGTGTTAAGGCTAACTAACACTGGCTACGATCATCGCGACCGGTAAAACCTGACGACGCTGAGCGCGTCGGAATGCCGCAGCGATTGAGGATCATTAGTGACATTGGTCGAACCACAAGTCGCCATTTCCATCTAAAACCTCCGTGCGCCCGTGGCGGTCATAACTCTCAAAACAGCGAGGCTGTAACCCATCTTTGAGTTAGATAAGGAGACATAAAATGAGAAACCGTAGATCAATTGCAGGGATGATCGCCTTGCTTTTCCTAGTTCTTTCAGCTGCTCAGGTTTCAGCGCAAAGTGCGAAGAACGTGAGCATGTCGCGAGTGCCGCAGGGTCAAAAAGTGAAAATCCAGGGCGTGGTCAGTATCCGCTCTGGCGACACTTTTAAAGTGCGTGACGTCGGCGGCGCGGAGACCACGGTGCTGTTGACGAGTCAAACGGACGTCACCTCGCATTCACGTGGGCTGCGCGGCAAAAAAGATTATCCGGTGACTTACATAATGCGAGGGCTGCGACTGCAGGCGCAGGGTCGAGGCGATGCAGACGGCAACCTCGTCGCCGATTGGGTGAGATTTGATGAACAGGACCTTCGCTCGGCGCAGGCGCTGGAGCAGACGGACGAGCTCGCCCAGGAGAATCAGGGACGCATAGAGGCTGCAGAACAAGCCGCGCGCGAAGCTGCTGAGCAAGCGCGAATCATGGCCGGACAAATCGCCGAGAACACCGCCCTCGCCAACGATGCGCGCGCCAGGGCAGATGCGGCACAAGCTCAGGCCGACTCCGCTTTCAAGGCTGCGGCGTTGGCAAATAATCGCATCAACGGGCTCGATGATTACGAAACGGTCAAGCTAATCCCGGTTCTCTTCAACGTAAATAGCGCTGTCATTAACGCCGTGGGCAGGCAGACTATCGATGAAGCAGCGGCCTGGGCGAAAGCTGAGAAGGCCAAGGGAAACGCCAATGGCTGGCTCGTTGAAGTCGTTGGGTTTGCCGACCGCACCGGTAATACCGCGAAGAACCGCAGCCTGAGTGAGCGTCGTTCCAAGGCCGTCATTCAGTATCTGGTCGGCGTCCACGGTTTGGACTTACGACGTTTGGTTCAGCCCTTTGGCTTCGGCGAGTCGAAACCGGTTGCGGACAATGCAACCGCGGAAGGCCGAAAAAAGAATCGGCGGGTTGAGATCCGGATTTTGCAGAACAAGGGTATAGCGATGGGCCAGGGACAGGGCAAGTAAACAATCGCGAACCAGTCGTCGTTCTTCGCAGCGAATGCGACACCTGGTTCGCGCAATACCAGGACGATACTCGTCGGCTGATCGCTAAGTTTGACCCGACCTAATCGACGCAGGTAATTGCCATGAAAATACC
>JBKPNP010000270.1:0-4607 GCA_046732775.1 Acidobacteriota bacterium | reverse complement strand
GCCGCGATCGATAATCAGGGTCGGATCCTGATTCACCCTTTGCTGCGAAAAAGCGCAGGGGTTATGGGCGACGTGGCGGTGCTTGGCTACCTGACGTATTTGGAAGTTTGGGAGCTCGACGTGTTCAAGGCCCGCATGCTTGCGGATCCTTACACGGAAGAAGACGAGGCCGCGATTTCCAAACTGGGGATTTAAGAAGAGTGATGAGTGATGAGTAAGACGATCATTTTCACGGGTTCTTGCCTTTCACCTTTCACCTTTCAGCTTTTACCGGTTAGTTCTTTGAACAAGATCACGGGGCGGTGGTGATGCATGCGCCTTTGGGGGGCAGAGGCGCGCCCCATCGCCCCGTGCTGCTAAACGAGTCGATGCAGTTTCTCGCTCCTGAGCGAGGCGGTTTGTTTGTTGACTGCACGACCGGCCTGGGCGGACACAGCGAAGCAATTCTCGAAATGTCCGCCGGGACGCGCGTCATCGGTATCGATCGCGATCCGAGCGCGCTCCGTTTAGCCAGCGAACGTTTAGCTCCTTTCGGAAGTCGGTTTCGTCCGGCACATGCCGATTTCCGCGAGCTGCAACGGATTTTAGCGGACCTTGGTGAGACGGCGCCTGCGGGCGTTATGGCGGACCTGGGGGTTTCTTCACTCCAGTTCGATTCCACCACCAGAGGCTTTAGTTTTCGTTTCGATTCGCCGCTCGACATGCGGATGAATCCTGAAGGAGACGACGAGAGCGCCGCCGATCTTTTACAGCGACTTCCGGAAGAGGAAATCGCAGCGATCATTTTCAAGTATGGCGAAGAGCGAAACTCACGCCGCATCGCCAAGTGGATTGTTGAAAGTCGTGAACAGGGCAAACCGATCACGACCACGAAGGAGTTGGCGGATCTGGTAGCGCGAGCTGCCGGCAAAAGAACCAACTGGCAGATCCATCCGGCCACCCGAACGTTTCAAGCTTTACGGATTGCGGTTAACCACGAGCTCGAAAATTTGGGTGAATTCGTAAATACAGCAATCGATCTTTTACAAGCGGACGGGCGGTTCGTAGTAATCAGTTTCCATTCTCTGGAAGACCGGATAATGAAACAGGAGCTGCGTCGTTTGTCCGGGTACTGCCAATGCGATTCACGGAGCCGCTCAGTTTGCACCTGCGGCGCCCGGCGGGTCGTTGAAATACTGACCAAGCGCCCTGTAGTTCCTGACGATATTGAACTCGAAGTGAATCCTCGATCGCGCAGCGCCAAGCTTCGCGCGTGTCGCAAGTTGGATTCTTGACTTCAAACCCTCAGGTCGAATCTCCCGATTTCGATCTGGTTTACCCCGGAGCCGGAGTTCCCCATGAGACGAGTTCCCTCTACCCAGCGTAATTCCCGAATTCATCGTGACCGCGACCTGCGCGCCCTCTCCCGGCTCGCGTCACTACTGATGTGTGGTTTGCTCCTGGCCAGCGGTTTCGTCTATGCGGCCCAGCAGCACTTCGCGGCGGTCGCCTACGGTTACAAGATTGAAACACTGCGGAAGGACCGCGATCGGCTGGTCGAGGAAAAACAGCATTTGTTGTTAAAGAAGGAACAGGCATTCGCTCCGGCCCGCCTGGCGACGCAAGCTCGCGAACTTGGTTTGAAACCGATGCTCGCGAGCCAGGTTGGAACTCAGAAGGCCGTCAGTGCGAACCAGTTGGCGGTCGCGCCGGCCCTGATCAATCCTTCCACCCCGGTTCAGCGCTAAGCAAGCGCGGCCCGCTGAATTCGCAACTAGGAACTCAGCTCTCAGACAAGAAGGGACGTATTCCCGGATGACGCGTCTTTCCCGTCAGACAGAGTCACAACCAGACGTTTCGATTCGCCGCACGCTTTTTGTTGCGGCTTTCGTCGCTTTTTGGATGCTTGGTATCAGCGCTCGGCTGGTTTACCTGCAGGTCTTGGGGCACGACAAACTGGTGGCCCGCGCTCACCAACAGCAGCAGGATGCGATCGAGATCAACCCGACGCGTGGCGCTGTGCTGGATCGTGGCGAGCGTGAGCTGGCGAGGACGATCGATACGACGTCAGTCTTCGTCGCGCCCGACGAATTCGCTAAAGACAAGAAGGATACGGAAGCGCAGATCCTGGGTGCACTCGAATGCACCGCTAACGGGATTTCGTCTGTGCTGGGGTTAGACAGGCAAGCGCTGGTGACCCAGTTAACCGAGGCCCGCAACAACGGCCGGCGGTTCATGTGGATTGCACGCCGGATCGCGCCGGAGCAGGCGCTGTCGCTTGAAGCAATGAACCTGGCCGGCGTTCACACACGCAAGGAGCCGAAACGCTTCTACCCGAATGGCTCGCTGGCTGCGAACGTGCTTGGCTTCGTCGGACTCGATGGCAAGGGACTGGCTGGAATTGAACAGGTTTACAACGAAAAGATCACGGGCGACCCGGGAAAATTGTTCATCGAAAAAGATTCACGTGGCCGCGCGTACGAGAGTACTGAGGTGCCGGGACGGCCGGGACAAACAGTTGTCCTGACAATCGATCAGTCAATTCAATATGAAGCCGAAGCGGCGTTGAACGCAGCGATTCAGACTTCACACGCCAAGGCGGGCACCGCCATCGTGATGGACCCGCATACCGGCGACATTCTCGCGCTCGCGAATGCGCCGACGTTTGATCCGAATGAACCGGGAGCGGTTTCGCCAGAGGCGCGCAACAATTGGGCGCTCCAGAATATCTACGAACCAGGGTCTACATTTAAGGTTGTCGCTTTTTCGGCAGCGATCGAAAAGGGCCTGGCAAAACCCGACGATCACATCGACTGCCAGATGGGATCGATAACGGTCGCAAAGCGCGTAATTCACGACCACCACCCGTTTGGAAGTTTGACGCTTGCTGAAGCGCTCGCAAAGTCCAGCAACGTTGCCGCGATCAAGCTCGGCGTGCGTGTGGGTGATCCTACGATGTACGACTACGTCCGTCGTTTTGGTTTTGGCTCACGCACCGGCATCGAACTGCCCGGTGAAACTGCGGGGCTGGTTCATCCGCTTAAAAACTGGTTGCCGTCGTCGATCGGTTCCGTCGCGATCGGACAGGAAGTGGGCGTTACGCCGCTGCAGATGGTCGCGGCCTTCGGAGCCTTAGCGAATGACGGCGTGCGCAACGCACCCCACCTGATTCGCGAGATTCGAAATTCAGCCGGCGTCTCAACCTATCGGCCAAACGTCGAACAGCGTCGCGTGATCAGTCAGGAAACCGCGCGCGCGCTTCGCGGAATGCTCGAGGGAGTTACTCTTAATGGCACCGCGAAGAAGGCACAGCTGGACGGTTACAGCGCCGCCGGCAAAACCGGCACGGCGCAAAAAATTGACCCGAAGACGCGTGGATATTCGGCGACGAAGTTTGTTGCCTCCTTCGTAGGCTTTGCGCCTGTGAACAATCCGGCGGTGGTAATCATCGTCGTAATCGATGAACCCGGCGGCGCTTATCACGGCGGTGACGTGGCTGCGCCCGTCTTTCGTCAAATTGCCGAACAGATCCTCCCGGACATGGGCATCATGCCAGACACTGAGTTCAAGAACCCTGAGCTCGTCGCGCGTGCTGTCGAAACTCCGGCGCAGGTTGCCAGGCAACAACTTGACGCGAAACGGATCGAGAGTGAACGGCAGCAGGACCAAACCAGGGCAGCGACGCTGCCGCGCGTTGCTGCGCGCGACAACCGCGGCGGCGAGATCGTTTACGCTTCGGCCATCAGCAACTCGATGTTGATGCCTGATCTGCGTGGACGCAGCGTGCGCGATGCCGCGCGTGCGTGTTCACAGCTCGGCATACAAGTCGAAGCGCGCGGCGAAGGTGGCCGTGTGGTGGCGCAAAGCCCACAGGCGGGGTCGGGGCTGCGTCCGGGACAAGTCGTTTACATCGACTTTGGCCGTGTGAATTGAGTTACCGCAAACGGCTAGTGTGCGAATTTGAAATAAGGTTGCGTTAGAGGACAAACGCAAACTAACAGTTTGCGTTACATTTGATTCACGGAGCGAGAAAATGATCCCCCAGCGACAGTTCAGCAATGAGCTAAAAGGCAGTGGAGTTCGAGACCGGGTTTCAGCTTGCCGAAAGCGCCTGCGAGAAACCAGGACAAACACAATGGCCGCTCGCGCTGACGTAGAAAAGTTATTTTCAAAAACATCGTTGCCTGCCACCACCCTCCGGAATTGGGCGGAAGGTGACGCGGAAGAGATTTTGCTCGCAATTGAATTGCAAGGGGTCGGAATCACGTGAACGTTCGCGAAGCATCGCGTTTGATGGGCGCCGGCGTCGACGCTGTAAGCGCCGAGTTGTTTGACAAAGAAATAAAAGATTTTTCGATTGACTCACGCTCGGTCGATGCGGGCGAACTTTTCTTTGCGCTCTCGCAGCACGACTACACGCGCGCGGGTTTCAATGGCGAATTCGCTGACGGTCATCAGTACATAAAAGGCGCGCTCGATCGCGGCGCGGTTGCGGCTGTGGCTCGCGCCGAACGAGTGAAAGGCGACGCCGAGCTCGAGGCGCTGAAGGATCGCCTGCTGTTAGTTGATGACGCGATCGCGTCATTACAAAAGCTGGCGCACCTCGTTTATGAGAACTGGGGCAAACC
>JBKPNP010000269.1:0-2251 GCA_046732775.1 Acidobacteriota bacterium | reverse complement strand
CAACGCCGACGCACAGCAACGCGCGCATCGGGCTACCAAGTGCAACCTGACCGCGATGAAGCGCCGGGCCATACAGGCCCCATGAAAGAGCGGCGCCGAGAGCAAAGATTATCCAGAGCATGACTCTCCTAATGAGTTTGAAGTTTGAATTTTGAATTCTAAATTGAACCTGGAACTTTGTACTTTGAACTTGGAGCTTTGTACTTTGGATTTTGACTGAAACTACCCGCAGACCAAAGACCAAGTTCAAAGTTCAAAGCACAAAGCTCGTCTCAGAATGACAATCGAATTCCAAGTTGAATCTGTCGCGAACTGCCAACCGTCGAGCGAATACGTCCAAAGGTCGTTAAGGGCGCTTCCACGTCTGCGGTTCCCGCGAATACCGTTAATGCCGGCGGCGCAAAGTTTGCCCGGTTGAACAGGTTGAATGCTTCGAGGCGCAGCTGCAAATTACCGGAGTCACCCAGGAACTTCGTTAACTTCGTATTCTTGATCGCCGCCAGATCGAAGCTGCGGAAATTGGGTCCGATGAACGCGCCGCGTCCAGTATTGCCAAGCGTGCCCGCAGGCGGAATAACAAAAGCCGCCGGATTGAAATACTGATCGGGCCCGCCGAGCACCGCCGTGTCGTAGGTAAAGCCGGGCGCCATGGAGGCACGATCGCGTCCGATGCCCGGTCCGAGCGACGGTTGCCACAAGGAACGAGAACGGTTCGCTTGCACAAACACTGTCAACGGATTGCCGCTGCGCGCACTGTTGATGCCCGCCAGCTGCCAGCCGTCCAGCAATGTCTTCGCTGTGCCGTCCAGTTTATCCGCGAACGGAATGTCCCAGGTGAAATTAACTACCCAGTTATGTTTGGCGTGATAGTCAGCCAGCCCTTTGTTGTAGTTCAAGTCCGGAAACTCGGGAAACGCCGTGGTCGTGCCGTTGGTCGCATCGGAAAAGAAAGTTGACGCCTGGGTCGTATCAATGTTCCGCGAGAACGTGTAAGACGATTGAATGTTGAACTGGCGATTCAAGCGCTTGCGCACTTCAAAGATCATGGCGTTGTACCAGGAATTACCGTCGCTGCTTTTCAACTCGATGGTCGAGAAAGCAGTGTTTTGTCTCGGCGAGCCTGCCGGATAAAAAGGCGTTCCGTCCGGACGAATGGTGGCGCGCGCCGTATTCACGTCGTTGCTGCGCAGCAAATGGATTCCGCGTGAGCCGGCATAACCGATCGTTACCACGGTGTCCCAGGGCAATTCGCGTTGCACGCTCAAGTTGTAAACATTGACGTAGGGATTCTTGAGGTCGAATTGGACTGGACGGATCGAATTCGCAAACGGACAGGCCAAAGGCGCGATCGGAAAGGTTGACGGACAGGTCGGCGAAATCCCCACCGCGATACGTGGCGTGGCCGGCGGATTCGTTACCGTAACGATCAGATTTTGCTGGTTGTTGGTGTTGAAATAAATCCCATAGCCGCCGCGCACGCTCGTCTTGCCGTCGCCGAACATGTCCCAGGCAAATCCGACCCGCGGACTAAGATTCAGGTGCGTTGGATTTTGATAAAGCGGACCGACGGTGGGCGCATGATCGGTTAACGAAGGCAACGCCGAATCGCGACCGTAGCGGTCCACCGGCATTGTCGTAGTCTCGTAACGCAAGCCGGCGTTAAGTGAAAGCCGCGGATGAATCCGGAAGGTATCCTGCGCGTAGGCGCCAAACAGGGTAAAGCGCCAGTAACGATCGAGCGCGCCGCTCGGAGTTAGACCAAGAAAACTCTGCGGCGTATTGATGAGAAAGTTTCGCAGGTTTGCAAAAGTCCAGATGCCCAACGAGAACGTCGGATTCACCATGTTGTCCTGGTAGTGTTCGACGAGCCCGCCAAATTTCAGCAGGTGCTTTCCGCGCGTATGAACCACGCCATACTCGCCGCCAAAAATGTTTTGTGTCAGCTTCACGCTTACAGAAGTTTGCGGACCAAAACGTGGAATGCCGCCGATATCGATGTTGCCCAAGGACTCGCGCCCGGGAACGAACGGCGTTAAGGGCTGCGTGGTATTGCTTTCAACGTCCTGGCCGACGCGCGTGCGCGCAAAGTTAAAACGCAGCGTGTGAATGGTGCTCGCGCTCTGGATCAGACGGTGCTCGGCAGTAAAGAAATGATTGCGCGATCGGAACGCGCGCGGGAACTGCGGAAAGTCCGTGGGCAGTTGCTGATCGGCATTGTCAAAAGTGTATCGCGCGAACGACTGTTGTCGAT
>JBKPNP010000268.1:0-3381 GCA_046732775.1 Acidobacteriota bacterium | reverse complement strand
GAGGCTCCGTGGCGACTTCCGGCGTAAATGCACTCAGCCTGTTCCGCGTAGTTTCCGAAACTAACGGCAGGACCTGATCCATCAACAGATCAAAAGCAAGTAACTGTTCCGGCGCCTGCTGCAGAATTATCGGTCGCACGTTCAATGCAAAATAGGTGGACGCCATTGTCAGATACGATTCATTAGTCCCCGGTTCGCTAGCGATGCGAGCCGTGTTTTGCAGCGAACGCATGAAGAAATTTACAAACGCGGCTCTCGCCACTGCCGGCATTTCCACATCAGATTGAACGATGTCCGCGGCGTACGGCAAACTTAAAAGATCGAATGGCACGTTTTGCACAATGATGTCAGTAGTGACTTTTTCGAATCGATTCAACAGTTCGCGCTTGCGCGTCTGAACCAGACTTTTCACGATGTCGCCAAGCCGAGCGGAAACGATGCCCTGCTGAAGACTCACGGCCGTAAGCTGCAGGGCGCGTTCAGGCTCGCTATCGATCAGTGCCGCTGCCATCCGCGCCGGCTGATCAGCCATCGTTCTACGTTTCATTGACTGCGCGAACCAATCGGATTGCTTGAACGATACCGCCTCCGAGCCTTCCTTCGTTTGCTTCTCCTCGGAATATTCTTTTTGTAGCGCAACCGCTTTTTCTGAGTCGATACGGGCGTAGGCGGCCAGCACATCGGCGCGCAACGTCAAAGCCTGACGTCGTTGCCATGCAGGTGTCTGCTCCTGTGAAATCAATTCCTTCAAATCTTTTAAGGTAATGTCGAAAAGATGCAGTGCGGTTTCGCGTTCGGAGGCAGGTAGCAGCGTCGCCGCGTAAATCATGAGCTTTACGCGTTGGGAAATATCGGGAAGCTTAGCGACCTCCGCAGCTGAGTTTGAAATTGATGTGATTGCCAGCGCGGCGTAATCATAGTCGAGCGGACGCGGTCGCTTTTGGGCCAAACATTCCTGCCGCAAACCCGAAGATGCAAGCAGACTTCCAAGCAGCAGTAACGTGATGGCGCCGTTGATATTCTTCATAACTCAGATTCTCTAAACCGCGTTGATAGGACAGGGCGAACACGCAGGACGTCCGCCCCCTCGTGATAGTTAGCCCTCGGGTGGTTCCTCCACGCACGCATTGCATTTGCACATGCATTTAGTAAGTTTGGTTGCACACGCACTCTGATTAGGCGGCGTCGATTCGCCCATGCAAAATGAGTATTCAGTCATGCAGCCATCTTCACAAGCGCTCGCGTGAGCAGGTGGCGGCGTTGAAAAGGATGCCAACACCAGCAAGAGCCCCAGCGTCAAGAGTCTAAGTTTCAAGCGCATTATTAGCCTTTCTTCGGAGGCCGCTTTCAGGATTGGACGCGGTAGCGGGGTGGGAAAGCTGAAGCTTCAGTTCGCCGTCAATTCCGCGACACCCTAAAGCTCAAGAGGCCAGGTTCTTGAAAAAGCGCGCGGATACTAACATCGCAGATCAACCCTTGCAATGTATATTGCAATCTTTCCCTTCGGGCTTGACGAGATATTCGGCACCGGAGTAGCGGGTTATCAGGCGGCGAAGGCGGCCGCAAACTTCCTGGCCAACACCAGGCTAAGAGCTCCACGTAAACGCGGGCGCTCTCCGAGTGTTGACGGGAGGATCGTTGCAGAAGGGAGTCCGCGACGAACGCTGTGTTCGATCGTTTCAGTGAGGGCCGCTTCAACCAACGGCCAGGCGCGCGTGATCTCGCCACCGACGACTACAGCCTCGGGACTGAAGCCGACGACCAAATTTGAAATGCCGATGCCGAGATAGTGCGCCGTTTCGATGAGAGACGCTTTGGCATTCGCTTCGCCTCGTAGTGCGTCGTCAACCAGTTCGCGAAATCCATATTCCGCCGGCTTGGTCACGCCTGATAAGTTTTCGTAACGAGAAATCGCGGCGCGTTCGGATGAAAACGCTTCCCAGCAATCGCGATTACCGCACGAGCAAGGAACCGGCGCATCAGTGCCAATCACCATGTGGCCAAACTCGCCGGCCGCGCCGCGTTGCCCGCGATAAACCTGGCCATCGAAAATGATTCCGGTGCCGACGCCCTCGGCGACCAGCACCAGAATGAAATCGCGCGCATCGCTGACTTCCGGGCGTCCAAACCAAAGCTCTGCAAGCGCGACGGCATTGGCGTCATTATCAATGATGACGGGCAGACCGAACGCAGTTGAAATAGTTTTGGCGATGTGAAGATCGCGCCACTTGAAATAAGGAACGTAAACCGCGGTGCCGGTCGATGGATCGACAAGGCCGGGCAGGCTTACACCCACGGCCTCAATCGATCCTTTGTTCTTGACTGAGAATTCTCGAACCAGCGAAATCACCTGCTCGAGCGTGCGGTCGGGATCGGGATCGGTAAGAAACTCTTTTTGCTCGACGATGCGTCCGGCGAGGTCGCTGGTGGCTACAGTCGTAGACGTTGGGGTGATGGCGACACCGATCGCGATCGGCTCTTTAGTTCTGAGCCGCAACATCGTTGGCCGGCGGCCGCCCGTCGACTCCCCTTCCCCAACTTCTTCGACCAAACCCTCTGTGGTCAGGTCTTCCACAATCGCTGAGATCGTGGAACGTTGCAGGTCGGCCTCGCGTGCGATCTCCGCGCGTGAAATCGGTTCCCGTTCACGAATGTAATTCAACACGATCTGCCGGTTGATGTCCCGGATCGTATTCAGGCGCGCCGCCTGCGTCTTTCTTAAATCGAGTCGTCGCAAAAGGTATTCTAACGCTCCTTCGGGGAAGAGCTTGGTTCACCGCATGATAACGCCGAAACGCTATTTTGGCGCGCCCTTACCCTGTGTGAGAGTTATGGTCTTGTCGATCTCGGGCACCGCAAACGTCTCGACCGCGCCGTTAGCCCAGTGAATCTCCAGCTTGTCGACCTTCGTCGCACTACCCAAACCAAAGTGCAGCGTCAGGTCGTTTTGCGAACAATAAACCGCGCCGCTAATCACATCCAGCCGTTGCCTAATCTTTCCGGTAGTTAAATAAGCAATGCTGCCAATGGCATCCCTTGGGGTCTTCTTATCAATAGCTCCGAGCAGACGTAAATTTAACCAGTGACCAGCCGCGCTGCCGACGTTGCGCAACACTGCAGGCTTTGCGTCGAGATTATTGATGACTAAATCCAAACGCCCGTCGCCGTCGAGATCACCCACGGCGAGGCCACGGCTCGGCCACGCCGCGGCGAGTCCGCTCTGTGGCGCGGCGCCGATTCGTTCAAACTTGCCGTTGCGCAAATTATGAAATAGCAACGGTTGCTCAGCGAAACTCGTGCCCCACTGATTTGAGTCCACGACCGGATAAACGTGACCGTTCACGACAAACAAGTCAGACCAACCATCGTTGTCGTAGTCAA
>JBKPNP010000267.1:0-3144 GCA_046732775.1 Acidobacteriota bacterium | reverse complement strand
TCGAACAGCAACCGCAAGCCTAGCGCAACTGGAGCGCAAGTGTCTCGCTTGCGTCTTTTAGTTGAAATCACCCGCGCCTGCCTCCAGGCCCGGGTGATTTTCATTTGCGGATAGTTTGTGCGCCTGACTTTTGGAGTGCGGTGACCTGTCACCGGTTTTGCAGGCTGCGACCTGTCGCAGCCGATGGATGGTTAACTCTCAAGCAGGAGCGCGGCGACAGGTCGCCGCGAAGAGAAAGCAGTGACAGGTCACCGCACTCCGAAAGTCTGAAGATCAGCGAACGTCGCGCGTCAGTCTCTGCGCTCGATATCCAAGAACCGCAATCCTTCTGTTCCCCACTATCCATATTCCACAAGTTCTATTCGACCCGTCTGCCGCGAGCTGGCTTGCGCGAGTGACGAGTTGGCTCAGCGCGTGTGTGGGCCAGAAGGCACAACCGTTGCACTCGTAACCTGCGTGACTGCAGCCGCTGTTTCCAGCTTATCGGATTCGCAAAGCCTGGTGGAACAACGGCTCGCAGTCATGACTTACGAAGCTCCCCTTCAATCGTGTCAACGGACACGAGCAATGAAGTTTCAAGTTGGGAAAGGATTTCACTATGAGCAAGACCAAAACAAAACAACCGGTGATCGCAAACGCGTTGTCATTTCTATTGGTCGCGTTAGCCATCGCCGTGATGGCCGGTGCTGCGTTTGCCCAGGGCGCCACCGGACAAATTAATGGAAAGGTAACAGACCCGAACGGCGCGCTCGTCGCGGGCGCCAAGATTACCGTCAAGTCAGTCGATACCGGCCGCGAGACTACTGCCACTGCTGACGACGATGGCAGCTACACCATCAGCAATCTCACCCCCGGTCTCTACGACGTCACCGTCCAGGGTGGTAATTTCAAGGCAAGTAACCAGCGGGTGCAGGTTACGATCGGTTCGAAAGTCTCAGTCGATACGCAGCTGGCGCTGACGGACGTCACCGGAGAAACGGTGAGCGTCATTGCCAGCGAAGGCGTCGAGGTGAATACGCAAACTGCCGAGGTCTCCAACATCGTGACCGGTACGCAGATTCGCGAGCTACCGACCCTCACGCGTAATCCGTACGATCTGATCGGCCTCGCCAACAACGTGTCCAACGATGATCCGGGCCCCGCAGTGCCGGGCGTCGGTGTTTCCGGACGTGGCGCCGGCTTCAATATCAACGGACAGCGCGCAGCCAGCACCAACGTGCTACTCGACGGCGTTGACAACAACAACGTCTACTATGCTGCGCTCGGGCAGAACATCCCTCTCGATGCGGTCGGCGAATTTCGCGTCGTCACCAGCAACTTTTCCGCTGAATACGGACGCGCGTCAGGCGGCATCATCAACGTGCTGACCCGCGGCGGCTCAAACGCGTTCCACGGTTCGGGGTTTGAGTTCAATCGTATTTCCCGGCTCGCTTCGAACGGCTTTAACAACAATGCCAACGGCATAGCGCGCGGCGTTTTCACTCGCAACCAGTTTGGCTACACGATTGGCGGCCCCGCGATTAAGGACAAGTTGTTCTTCTTCAATAGCACTGAGTGGACTCGTGTTCGCAGTGCCGGCGACGTGCTGTCAGTCGTACCGACTGCGCAGCTCATCAATGCTTCTGCAGCGGCGACACGAAACTACTTCGCGGGTTACACACTGCAGTCGACGCCGACTGCGACCGTGTTCACCGTCGGCCAGTTGATTAATACTTTCAACTTGCCTGCCGGTAACGCGTTCGCAGCTTTGCCCGCCGACCTGCCGGCGTTTCAACTAGTCAGGTTTAACGAGCCGACAAATCTCGGCGGCGGCATTCCGCAAAATACGTATTCAATGGCCTCTCGCGTCGATTTCAACCTGAGCAGCAAGACGTTGATTTACGGGCGTTACGCACGCGAGAGCAAGATCTTCCCGAACGGCACTTCGGCCTTCAGTCCGTGGGCAGGTTTTGATACCCCGGCGACTACGCTCAACAACAACTTCCTCGTTTCGCTGACACATACGTTTTCGCCGGCTCTCATCTCCGAGAGCAAAGTGGCGTTCAACCGTCTAAATAACAGTCAGCCTTACGGCGAGAACCCGGTGGGCCCAGGCCTATTCATGTTTCCGGGAGCAACCGGAACCATCGGTGGCAACGCGATCGCGCTGCCTGGTTACTGGCCCTACAACGCGGCAAATTCGCCCGCTGGTTTTGGTGGACCGCAGAACCTCGGTCAGGTCTATGAAGATCTGAGCTACACGCGCGGGCGCCATCAATTCAAGTTTGGCGGTCAATATATTTACATTCAAAACACCAACACGTTCGGTGCTTACGAGAACGCCGTCGAAAGCCTCGGCACGCAGGGTAACTACGCGCTGGCGCTGGGCAATTTCGTAACCGGGAACATTAACCAGTTTCAGGCAGCGGTGTTTCCGCAGGGGAAGATTCCCGGCGAAAGCGTGAACCTGCCCGTAGGCCCGCCTGACTTCACTCGTAGCAATCGCTACAACGAGTGGGCCGCCTACGTGAATGATTCGTTCCGCTTGCGCCCGAATCTCGTTTTGAATCTGGGCGTGCGCTACGAGTATTACGGCGTACAACACAACAAGGATCCGCGGCTGGATTCGAACTTCTACTTTGGTTCGGGTGCGACGCTGCAGGAACAGATCCGAAACGGCAGTGTGCAGATCGCGGAGGACAGCCCGGTGGGTGGCCTGTGGGCGCCTGACCGGAACAACTTTGCGCCGCGGCTTGGTTTCGCCTGGGATATGTTTGGCGATGGCAAGAGCAGTATTCGCGGCGGCTATGGTCTCGCCTACGAACGAAACTTCGGCAACGTCACGTTCAACGTGATTCAGAATCCGCCTAACTACGCGGTCATGTCGTTGTTCAATAATGTAGACGTGCCCAATCTACAAATCACAAACAACAATGCGGGTCCGCTCGCCGGCACTTCGCCGCCGACCAAGCTGTTGCCCGCGACCAGTCTTCGTCACGTGCGCGAAGACATCGTTAACGCGTATGCCCATTTCTACAGTCTCGCGTTTCAGCGCGAGCTCAGCCGGGGCAATGTGTTGTCCGTCGAGTATTCGGGGTCTCGCGGTGAAAAGCTCTATTCGATCTCGCCTTTGAACATTCAGGGCTCGGGAGCTTTCTATCTCGG
>JBKPNP010000266.1:0-3580 GCA_046732775.1 Acidobacteriota bacterium | reverse complement strand
AAGGTTTGGGGCGAACTGACTGACGCGGAGCGCAGCCTACGCGGTGAAACTCGTGAACTGGATCTAATGAACGTTCGTTATCTTTTAACTCGTCCACTCGCGACCGCAAGCGGCAATCCCCCACCAGCGCCATCTTCCGCTCATGAAGCGACGGCAGGGGCAGCACCCGCCGGGGACTTCTTGCCTGCGTCACAGGAGTTTGAAGGTACTAAGTTCGCCGCCGAAGATTTGAACCTTTCCGGTTTGTCCCGCGGCGCGCAGTTGAGTTTTGTCACTCCGCCCGTTGCCGTTGATGCGCTCGGCATTGTCAGCAACCTTTCATGGTCCGTCGGCCTTCCTGATGGCACGAGCGTCGCCGAGATAAAGCTGTTTTCCGAAGACCACAAAACTTTCGATCTCATCTTGAAGGCGGGCGAACACACGGCTGAATGGGCCCACGATCGTCCGGATATCCAGGCTCAAATCAAACATCGCAGGCCGCCGGTGGCGACGAGTTACAAAGTTGAAGAGGGCTCCGGTTCGTACGAGGCCCACAGTTACGTTGCTAACTTGCCGCTGCCGGAGCGAGCCGTCATTACCGGCGGAGAAATTAAAGTCGCCCAAGCCGGGAGCGCTCCCGATCTCCTGCTGGCGGTGTTGCGCGTGTCGCTCTTGGACAAGACTTCACAACAGGCGTTTGCCCTGCGTCGCGAATGGTTCACCAGGAAAGTGACCGCACCAGCCGGCAAAAAGACTTCCGCGAAGGCGAGCATTGAAACGCCGCAGGCTGAACCAGCGGCGCCACAAGAGCGATGGAAAAAACTTTCGCAACTCGGAAATGTTGTCGTGTTCGAAAACACGCGGGCACTGCCGCGCGCCTGGCTTGCGAATGAAGCACTCGCTCTCGATGAGTCGCAGATTTTGGAGGTCATACGCAGCGGACGACTACCCAGCGGTGAAGCGTGGGAGCCAAAGCGAACGGCGCTTACCGAAGTCCAAACTGACTTTACAACTACCAGGCCTGACGAGTCGGCGGTTGTAGAATTCAAGACTCGTGAACCAAACTACATCAACCTTGCCACCAGGTCCGGTGCGGCGGCGCTACTAGTTGTCAGCGAGAATCATTTCCCCGGTTGGCGTGCGTATGTCGACGGCTCCCCGGTGGAAACACTGCGTGTTGACTACAATCTGCGCGGGGTTTTGTTAGCAGCCGGCGATCATCAGGTTGAGTTTAGTTATCGACCGAAGTCGGCATTGATCGGTCTCGTTATCTCACTGCTTACCGCGATCGCACTCGTGCTGTGGTGCCTCCGGGTGCCGGAATTGTTTGTCAGACAGATGCGTCGGCAACGCAAATCATGACGGAAGAACCAAATTCTTTGTACGCGACCCCGCGAGTGATCACTGATCTCAGTGAATGCTACTTCTATCACACGATGGATTTGCCGGAGTTTGGGTTGATCAGGGCGCATTGGGATCTTCGCGGACGTTTTGACGAATACATTGGCGGCGTAGATGTGAAGGGGAAGACGGTTTTGGACGTGGGAACTGCGACGGGTTTTCTGAGCTTTGAAGCTGAACAGAGAGGCGCGCGAGTAGTTTCGTTTGATATGGCGAAAGGCAGCCAGCAGACGTTTCTACCGTTCAAGGACAAACCGTATTACCACGACCACGCGAGCTGGGCGCAGAAATACACGGCCGAAATTGAACGTTGGAAAAACGCTTACTGGCTAAGTCATCGCCTGCTGAAGTCGCAAGCGCGTGCTTACTACGGCGACGTTTATCGTTTGCCGGAAAGCCTGGGCCGGTTTGATGTGGCGGTCGTAGGTTCGGTACTGGAACACCTCAGCGATCAAGTTACGGCCCTGGCTTCAATTGCGCGCCTCACTAACGAGACATTGATCCTGGTTACGCCGCTGCTTGAAAGCGACGAACCGATGGCGCGATTTGAGCCGCGCGCCGCAAGGCCCGACGCGGACTATACCTGGTGGACGTATTCAACCGGTGTGTATCGTGAGGTGCTGGGGATGCTGGGATTCGGCATCACCGCCATTACGAAAGCGAATTACTATCACGATTACGAGCAGCGCTTTGAAGAACGAACAACGCTGGTGGCTGCGCGTATTGCCCATTAGCTCAGCCGTGCTTCCTTATACGCGCCGTCCGCGCCGGGGCAGTAGCCCGACAGTTTCCCGCTGGGGCAGTAGCCCGACAGTGATGGAGGGCTAAGTTGCCACTCAAGCTAATACCCCTACACCCATTGACCCACGAGCGTTGAGCCCCTCGTAGCCCTCCATAACTGTCGGGCTACTGCCCCGGCGTGGACGCCGCGTACTTAGTCAACGACAAACTTCTGCTTAAGAACTTCTGAGCCGAGGTCTTCGAACCACGCCAGGTGCTCAGACACCATGTCAAACGCCAACAGGTAGTCCCCGGCATTCGCCGGAGTAGCAAAAGCAATTTCCATCTCCACCGCTTCACCCGGCGCCACATCATGAGGTAAGAAAGCGCCCGCGCAATACCACGACACAGGTTCTTCGTCCGGTGACAGGACGTGTGCCACCAAGTGGACGGAACCCTTGTCAGTCCCTGAATCGCTTCCGCGGATCCAGGTAGCGTAGCCGGTATTTTCAGCTCTAATACGAAAACGAATTTCTTCGCCGGCGGGGCTTTGCTCCGGACCCGAAACCATCGTGAGTCGGGTTCCGAGGTAGCTGATCATGCGGCTGTCGGGATACGCCTTTAACTTATGGCAAGCGACTATCGCGCGGTCGCTTTGTGTTCCCGGAAACACTTCCACGCGATCGAACCCGATGTTTTTCAGTAACGCAGTCAACGCATCCACCGACGGCATGAACCAGTTGTAAATAGCCTCTTTGGCTTCCGGTGCGTTTTCGACGTACGCGAGGGCGTGCAGGCGCGGCTCCAGTCCACCGACTTTGTAGTTAAACGACGGCGGCGCTTTTTCGGGAGGATAGATTGCCGTTTCGAGCACCAGGAGTTCGCGTGTGATCAGGAAAAGCTTTTCGAGCGCGAGTACCAGATGTTTGCAGTGGTAAAGAAGTCCCAGCGCCAGGGTGACATCGAACTGTCCCAGTTCGTGCGGGTCGAGATCATAAACCGACATTCTGCGATATTCGATGTCGACGTCGTGTACGCTTCGCACAAACTCGGCCTGACGAATCAGGTTACGCTGCGAGTCGATGCCGAGCACGCGCGTGGCTCCGCGCCGTTTCATCTCTAAACAATAGAAGCCGGCGTTGCAGCCAACGTCTAAAACCGATTTCCCCGTCAGCTCGCGCGGTAGACAGACATTGACCTTCTCCCAGGTCGGGCGCGGGTGATCCAGGGGTTCACCGATCGCACTGGCGGCTTTCGTTGCAATGCCATCCCCCAATTCAATGTAATGAAACCAGGGTTCCAGCCGTTTGATTCCGGCAAGGATTTCAGCTCGTGTCATCGGTTCTGTTTTAAGGCGCGGCTCTGTCACGTTGTGCCCAAAGGTTCCTATTTCGCTTCAAACGTAAAGACAAGCGGCTGCGACCCGGCTTGTTCAAACCAGCAGATATGTTGATCGACGAGGTCGACCTTCGCGGTGTAA
>JBKPNP010000265.1:0-2732 GCA_046732775.1 Acidobacteriota bacterium | reverse complement strand
GCGCCGAGCCGCTCGATTCGTGGCACATGTTGGAGCAGTCCGGAAGGTTGTTCGTCCCAAACTGCCGAACAAAAAGCTGGTAGAGAAACGCCGCTTCATTGCTGGTGCGGCCCGAGGTGTAGAAGATCGCTTCGTCCGGACTCGTCAACGCCTTTAGCGCGCCGGCAATCAGTGTGAAGGCGTCATCCCAACTGATCGGCTGGTAGTGCGTTGCATCGTGACGGAGAACCATTGGCTCAGTCAGCCGTCCTTGTTTGCCCAGCCAGTGGTCAGTCTGCGCCGCCAGATCGACAACGCTCCACTTTCGAAAGAACTCGGGCGTGATGCGCTTGGTGGTGGCTTCGTCGGCGACGTGCTTGGCGCCTTCTTCACAAAACTCAGCGTGCGAACGCTCGTCATCAGGTTCCGGCCAGGCGCATCCCGGACAATCGAAGCCGCCTTTTTGGTTGAGCTTCAAGAGTGTACGAACGCCGCGGCCGACACCCATTTCGCTCCAGGTGGTTTTCGCCGTCGCAATGATCGACCCCATACCGCCGGCAGCTTTGCTCAGGCGCTCGATCTTTACGAGCGACTGCTCCTCAGGCGGCTGTGCGGTTGGAACCGGGGCTTTGGTTTCCTGCTGTGACATCAGTTTTTATTTGGTTCGATTCTAGTTGACCGGTAGGTGTGGTTCAAACGCGGGACTAGAGCCAGTTATCTAACACCGAAGGTGTTGGCTAACTTCAGCCCAGGGGGTCAAGCGGGCCAGCATTGAGCACCTAACTCTGAAGGAGTTTCATTCGGTAGCTAACTCTTTCAGAGTAAGAAGGATTTTGCGGCGGCTAGTTTCCCCAGGGTAGGAAACCCTGGGCTGGAATTAGCGAACTCCTTCGGAGTTAATCGTATCAGTTTCCAGTCGCAGTTGACTTGATTCGCCGTTTAGCTTAAAAGCTTTCGCTCCCTCTTACTATTCCAACGTGCATTTTTCAGTGAGGAAAACTCGGATGATTCGTTCATTCTTTCGCTGTCTTCTACCATCACTGCTGCTCTTCGCAGCTACGGTTGCCGTAACCGCACAGGTCAAACCGGCGCGCGATCCCAACCAGGCAATCGATGAGGAATACACAAAGAAGATTCGCGAATACACCACCGAGCCGTTCTTCAATTCGCCACTTACTGACTACCTGCCCGCTTCGCCGAATGTGCCCACGCCCAAGGCTGTCCTTGGCGACGTCGCCGGCGCGCCCAACAAGCTGCCTTACTCGGAAGAGATTTATCGCTACATGCGAATGCTGGAAAAGGCATCGCCGCGCGTAAAAGTTTTTTCCATCGGCACTACGGAAGAAGGCCGCGAGATGATCGCGGTTGCGGTTGCTTCCGAGCAGCTGCTGGCGCGCCTCGATGAGAACCGCGGCCGGCTCGCGAAGCTTGCCGACCCCCGTCTCATCAATCTCAATGACGACGAAGCCGATAAGATCGTTGCGGACTCATTTCCGATCTACTACATCACCGGAACCATCCATTCCACCGAGACTGGTTCGCCGACCGCTTTAATGGAGCTTGCTTATCGTCTGGCCGTTGATGACAGCGCTTATGTGAAATCGATTCGGGACAACGTCGTGACGCTGATCACGCCGGTGGTCGAGGTGGATGGGCGCGATCGTATGGTGGATGTTTACAACTGGCACCTGGCGCATCCGAAAGAAAACTGGCCGTCGTTAATTTACTGGGGACACTATGTCGCCCACGATAACAATCGCGACGCGATTGGCCTGTCGCTGAAGCTCACGCGAAACGTGCTCAACATCTTCACCGGATGGAAAGCGCAGGTGCTTCACGACCTGCACGAGTCAGTTCCGTATCTGTACGACAACACCATCGGCGACGGACCGTATAACGCCTGGCTCGACCCGATCCTGACTGATGAATGGCAGATGATCGGGTGGAACAACGTTTCCGAGATGACGAAGTTTGGCATGCCGGGCGTGTTCGCCCACGGAAACTTCGACACCTGGTCGCCCGGCTATCTCATGTTCATCGCGGCCACGCATAACGGCATCAGCCGTCTCTACGAAACTTTCGGCAACGCCGGCGCCGATACGCTGGAGCGCACACTGTCTCCAGGCGAGTATCAACGCACCTGGTACAAGCAGAATCCGCCGCTGCCGAAGACCAAATGGTCGCAGCGCAACAACAACAATTATCAGCAAACCGCCTTGCTCACTTCGCTGCAGTACTTCAGTGCCAACAGCAAACTCTTCCTCAAAAACTTTTACCTGAAGAGTAAGCGTTCGGTCTTGAAACCGAAAAATGAAGGGCCGGCCGCTTACGTTTTACCAGGCGACGACAAGCGCCCCGGCAATCAGGCCGAGCTATTGCGAACGCTGCACGCACAGGGCGCTGAGATTCATCGTTTAACGGCTCCGGTGACCGTCACGATTAAACCGGAGAAAAAAACGGAGCCGAGCTCAACTAAATCAGCTGCCAGCCCGAATCCATCGCCGGCACCTTCCCCGGCGGCTTCACCGACAGCTTCACCGATTCCAACGAAGTCGACTGCCATTCAGCGCACGTTCCCGGCGGGCAGTTACGTGATCCGAATGGATCAACCCTACAGTCGCATCGTCGACGCGCTCCTTGATTACCAGTACTGGGCGCCCAACGATCCGCAGACTGACGTTTACGATGACACGGCGTGGACGATGGGCGAACTCGCGAATGTCGGCGCCGTTCGTGTTGTCGACACGAAGATA
>JBKPNP010000264.1:0-4850 GCA_046732775.1 Acidobacteriota bacterium | reverse complement strand
GCTTCCGGAACAGGAATGCCGGTTCCGGTTGTAACCCAGGCGGCGTGACTAAAACCAAACCAGGCGAACCGGGCCGCCGCGCAGATGACGAGGGTCGGGCCCCAACCCCAACGAGCACGAAGAAACAGCAGCAGAAAGTAAGCGAGGTAAAGTTGCTCTTCGATGGCGAGTGTCCAGAAAACGCCGTTGATGCTGTAGCACGTGTTCGGATCCAGGTTGTGCAACATCAACAGATGCATCACCACGTCGTAAACAAAAAAGTGAGTGACGTTGATGCCGGTTGAGAGCGCGGCCATCAGCATGAATAACGCAAATGCGATCAGGTAGGGAGGATAGAGACGAAGAAAACGACGACGCCAAAAACTGCCGAAGCGAATTTCCGGCTGCTGTCCGTTGGCGCGCGTTTTTGCCCACTGCAGGTGGATGCAGAATCCGGAGATTACAAAAAACAAAAAGACGCCGACGTAACCAAACGAGCTGACGAATTGCAGCGCCTTTACGGGCCAGTAAAAAATGTTTGCCGGGACGGCGTTTGAAGTCTGCATTACTGCGTGGTAGAGGACCACGCCTAACGCCGCGATGCCGCGCAACGCGTCAATGCTCTGCAAACGGCCATTCGCCTGCGGGTGAATCTTTACAGCCTTCATCCTGGGGGTCTAACTCTTTACGGTCTCGGATAAGGTTACGTGGCGTTGACGTTCTGATTAACAAATCAGGATCTGAAACTTGTGATTTCAGATCCTGAGACGTGGCATTTTAGATTAAGGCACTAGGCTGAGACCAGCGCCGTGACGTCGATATTGTATTTGCGGATCTTGCTATAAAGCCGCGGCCGGTAAATGCCGAGCAGGTTTGCCGCCGCCTGTTTATTTCCGCCAGTGCGTTGCAGCGTCTTCTCGATAACCAGGCGCTCGATATCTTCCAGGGTCATGTTGGGTGGCACGTCCCAACCAGTCCCCGCATGAGTTCCTTCCGGCAGGGTGCCGTTATCGAACGGCAAGTCGACCGGCTCGATCTTGTTTGCTTTTGCCAACAAGACAGCGCGTTCGATCACGTTCTGCAATTCGCGAACGTTTCCGGGCCAGGTATGTCCAAACAACCTTTGATAGGCCGCCTGGGAAACGCCGCCGATCGCGCGTTCGTACTTCTGCGCATACATGTGCAGGAAGTGTTCGGTCAAAAGTTGAATGTCTTCATTGCGATCGCGGAGCGGCGGCACGTGAATCGTGATCGTTGAAATGCGATAAAAGAGATCGTCGCGTAACAGGCCGTCGCGGATAGCCTCGGCCGGGGGCCGGTTTGTCGACGAGATCAGACGGAAATCAACAGCGTAAGTCTTTTCAGAACCAATTTTACGGTAGCTTCGTTCCTGCAAAACGCGCAGCAGTTTAGGCTGCAACTCGACGGGCATTTCAGCGATTTCGTCCAGCATCAACGAGCCGCCGGCTGCATGTTGCACCAGGCCCTCCTTGTCGGCATGCGCGCCGGTGAAGGCTCCCTTCGTGTGCCCAAACAATTCCGATTCGATCAACTCTTTCGGTAGCGCCGCGCAGTTCACTTTGATGAACGGCTTGCGCGCTCGCAGGGAGTTGTAATGAATCGCGTTGGCAATGAGTTCTTTGCCGGTCCCCGACTCGCCAACAATCAAAACGTTAGCGTCGGACTTCGCTACTGATTCGATCGTTTCGTAGATCGTTTGCATAGCTTTCGACGAGCCGATGATGTTGAAGTATTCGGAGCGGGTCGAAAGCTGGCGGCGCATGTTCGCGTTCTCAGTCAACAGCTCGCGTTGTTTCAGCGCGTTCTGGATGCGTCGCAACAGCGTCTCGAATTCAAAATTGTCTTTCTCGACAAAATCGAAGGCGCCGGCTTTGCTTGCCTCGAAGGCCCGCGGCCCGGAGCCGTGACCGGTCAACACGATCACTTCAGTTAACGGCTTCGCGTCCTTGATGTGTCTTACAACATCGAGCCCGTCCATGTCGGGCAGTTGCAGATCGCAGATGCCAATGTGGTGCCCGCCCTGATCGAACAGTTCGATGGCTTCAGTCCCGGTGGCAGCGGAGTCGACGACATAACCCTCCTCAACCAGATTCTGTTTTAAAGAATCCGCCATGGTCGCTTCGTCATCGACAACCAGAATGCGCACGTCCTTATTTTCCACTCCTATAATCCTCCTTGACCGACAAACAACTTTCTTTGTTTTGTTTCTTAGCCCTTGTCCAACGGCAGCCGCACGCATAAGGCGCCATTCTCGCGCGACGCCGAACCACCATGCGCTTCGATTACCCTCGCAGCGAGCGACAACTGTAGTTCGTTGCTGCCGGCAAATGAATGAAACGGATCGTGGTCAGACGAATCGAAAACTTTCCATTCGATCACTCCCAACTTTTCGTTGCCAGTGACATTGTCTTTCAACTGGATCTCCAGCGAAGTGTCCTGCGCTTTAGAATTTATTTTCAGCACGCCAAGCGAAATCCACTTGAGCGCGTCGGCCAGGAGTATTGGATCGAATTGGCCGGTTAGCGTTTCGCTGCCCTTAACTACCACTGGCGGCCGCGAAGTACTTTCTTGTTTCAGCTCACTCGCAACCTCGCGCATGATTTGCCCCAGGTCTGTACCGGCTTTCCTGTTGAGTTCAAGCGGACGCCCGAACTGAGTGATTAGCGAAACGTCTTTCGCCATTCGGTCGAGGCCCGCGATCAGTTTAGTGACGGTTTCCAACTCGTCCGCAGGTCGCTCGCCCTTCTCCAGTCGTCTCTTCAAGAACGTGGCATAGAGTTTGAGACCGTTCAATTGATTTTTGAGATCGTGCACGACTTGCACGGAGGCTCGTCCGAGGAGACGCAGGGCGTCGTCGTCATTCGATTCTGATAATAGCGGCTTCATCTGGCTTTGGAGTTGGCCTTGTCTTCCTCAGGCTCGTTTGGGGGGAAGCCAGCGAAGTGTATTGATTAAACCCGACGGGGGAATGTTATCTGTTGTGTTTCGGTGCGCGATCTTAGCAAAAAAGCGCGGCGTATTCTAGTGATACAGCCGCCAACCCGATTTTGAGGAGCTTAGAGGCCTTGAACATCGCTCGTGAATCAGTCGAAAAAGGACCCTACACCGTGACCTACGAAAGTGGTTTACCGACCGTGCTGCTGGTTGAGGACACTGAAGATAACAGGCAGATGATGCGGCACCTCCTGCAAATGAGCGGTTTCCACGTTGTCGAGGCTACCAACGGCAAGGAAGCGGTGGAGCGGGCACGCGAGGTCGATCCCCAAATCATTTTGATGGACCTTAGCCTCCCGATCATTGACGGGCTGGCCGCGACGCGCGAGATTCGCAGCGATCCGGAATTCGATAACGTCCCGATTGTGGCTGTATCCGCACACGATACGGCCGACTTCCACAACGACGCGTTGGAAGCAGGTTGCGATGCGTACGTGACTAAACCGATCAACTACACCGAGCTCGAGGAACTGGTCAATCGCTTTCTACGCGGAAAGTTTCGCGGGACATCGAAGCGGACCACTTAAGCTTTTCCTTCCCGAAATTCTTTTTCGGAAACATTCCCTTGCAATGCGTGTCTAAACATTTGGATTCGGACAGATCAGGCGCGGCGGGAGATTGCAAAAGTGGATTCCAGCACACTAAAATCACCCAACCAATTCATGCCCACTTCTGAGCGACAGGCTTCCGATCCCGACGACTCGAGACGCACAATAATTATTGTCGTTGCGGTGATAGCGGCAATTGCGATTGCCACGCTGTTTTATTTCTTGATGCGGGCGAGTGGCGGTGGAACTGTCGAACCTCAACTCGAAGCGGCCATTCGGGCGGGCTCTCCCGAGTTCGTCCAATACCAGTCAAAAATTAGTCTTGATGAACCCGAGGCTTACGAGTCGAAGCGCGCACTTGGCGACATCGTGATGAATCTGCAGTCGATCGTCCACAATTTTTCAGGCCGAACTCTGACCGGTCTCGAGATAAAAGGGATGGTGGTGGATCATCAGGGCAAGGCAGTAAATCAAAAGACGGTCGTGGTGCTTCCTAATAGCAGACAGGGTGAATTAGAAAATAATAGAAGCATGACGGTGAGGGTGATGCTCGAAGGAATGACTGATAAGGACGATCGAGCAAACATCAAGATGGAAATCACCGGGTTTAAGTTCAAGTAATCCGCCGCTGTTTGTCATTCATGGTTTCGCTTTCTAATTCAAGAACAATTCTTCCAGCGACTGCTTTAACGGTTGGACTGAAACCAGCTTTCCAGTCGTCTGCCGCAGTGCAGACAACACGCGATCGACATCCTTTTCATCGTTAACTTCGATACGCAGACCTGCCGGAGTCGAGGTCAGCTGAAACTCTTCTGCGGCGGGCAGGTGTTGCGCCAGCGTCGCTTCATCTATTCCGCTCACCATTACTTCCAGACTCTTCCCGCTTACCTGCTGTTGCAGCTCATTGAGGTAACCGACCTGGGCCAGGCGGCCGCCCTTCAAGATAGCAACGCGATCGCACAAGACTTCGATGTCCGAAAGAATGTGCGAGCACATGAAAACGGTCTTGCCCTCCTCGCGCAAGCCCGCAATCAGATCGCGCACCTCGCGTCGGCCGATCGGGTCGAGTCCACTCATAGGCTCGTCCAGAAAAACAATTTCCGGATCGTTGACCAACGCCTGCGCCAGACCGACACGCTGCAGCATTCCCTTCGAGAACTTTCGCAGTTGCGTGTTCCATTTACTTTCCTCGAGCCTGACGCGTTGCAGCAGCTCTCGTGAACGATTGTCGCGGGCCGTGCCCGGGGAACCAAAAATCTGTCCGCAGAAATTTAGAAACTCACGCGCGGTGAGATAGTCGTAGAAGTA
>JBKPNP010000263.1:0-7266 GCA_046732775.1 Acidobacteriota bacterium | reverse complement strand
CCCAACGCCCAATTCCAGGCCCAATGGATTCCCAGCGGAAACCAGAGCGAGCGCGTTTTGAGGTAAGCAAACGCGAACCAGATACCTGCAAGCGCGGTGTTAATAAAGGTGAAGCCGGCAACCACGTTGGGATTCTGCAAGTGAACGGCTGCAAACGGAACCGAGGTCAACAGGACGCCGAGCCCTGCGAAGTTCGCGCGCGCCAGTGTTTGTAACGGATAACCTCTGAACAGAGCTTCCTCCGCCAGCGCGGCAATGATGAATAGCACGCCTGAAAACAGCAGAGTTTGAAAGACGGCTCCCAGCGCCGCACGACCTGAGATTGTAAAAGTTAATCCACCAGCGGCCGTCGCGATTGCCGTTGCCAGTGCCAGCGAAAGAAATCCAATCAACGAGCCCAAGCCCAGATCGCGCAGCCAGCCCGAATGAAACCACAAACCCAGCGCGCGCCAGTTGAGGCCTTCGAGCCAGCGCGTACAGACGAAGCCGGCGGCGAGGGCAGCCACTAAGAGGATCAATCTGAAGACAACATTTTGCAGATAGTCTCGGCCGATGCTTGCGGGCATAGCGTTGAGCGCGAACGCGTAGAGCAGACGCACGGCAGACGTCAACAGAAACAGTATGCAGATGTAAACGATGATGAAGATGATGAGGCGCCAGGCGCTGCGCAGGCGTCCGGAAGCGTTCACGAACAATTCGTTGGGATGCATCAGCTGCTGACCGTCCTAGGGTGACTTTTGCGTGAGGCATTCTAGTCGATAGTCGGTGGTTTAGATAACTGACATTGCTCGCTAAGCAAGGCCCGAAGGGCCGTTGTTTAATAGCCACGCCCGTGAGGGCGTGGGACCAAAGCCACCAACGCGATCGAGCGCCGAAGGTGCGACTGTCGCAGAATTCGCCGAAACTAAACGAAGTCAAGTGACGCACCTTCGGCCGCTCCTACATCGATTACCGTTCGAGTCCACTCCCTTAGGGGCGTGGCTATTCACCGCCGGCCCTCCGGGCCTCTGGTTTGCCTATGCTAAACTCGCCTCACTTCCGCATGAATAACGACCCTGAACAGCCCTCCGAATCGCCGGCCGAAACGACCGCACGAGCACTGCCGCGCCGACGGCGAATCGTGTTGTGGGCACTCGGTATTACGGTCTTTTTGCTGCTGTTTGTGATCGTGTCGCAGCAACTATGGCCCTGGACCGTCCTGCCTCCGGATAACGCTTCCGACACGCTGCTCCTATACGCTCTCTCCACTCTGAACTTTGTCGCGTTCGTCGTCTTCCTGTTCATCTTTGTGCGCAATCTGCTCAAGCTGCGTCGCGAGAGACGCGAGCTACAACTCGGTTCAAAGATTAAGACGCGACTGCTTTTCTACTTCATCGCGATCAGCTTTCTGCCGATCATCGCGATGGCGGTATTCTCCTATCTGTTTCTCAACCGCTCGCTGGAAAAATGGTTTGGCAGTTTCTCCTCGCGCGTTGTCACCGAGGCCCAGGAGGTGCAGCGCGAGGCCGTCGATGCGAACGCACGGAAGCTACGTGACACTGCAGACTTATTAGCGGCGGTGCTCAAGCCGCAATCAGACACTGAAAAGCAGGCGACGCTCGAACGTGTAATCGCAAGTAAACAGGTTTCCGTCGTCCAGATTGTTGATGCGAGTGGCCGCGTGGTAGCGGAAAGCCGTGACCAATTGGCTGAGGGAAATGTGGTCGAGGTCGAAAACCTGATCGCGAAAGCTCGAAAGCCAGGCACCGACAATAGCCTCGCGGACGGAAAGAGTTTCGACGCCATGGTGGCTCCGATTTCCGAGAACGAGACTCTGATACTGGTGTCGCTGCCGCACGAAGGCAGCGATCTTGAAGCGACGATAAAGGGCTCGCAGAACGAATATCGGAAACTCGTCTCGCGACAACGGCGCGTGCGCTCATTGGCGCTGTCGACACTCGGCTTGATGACGTTGATCCTGCTGTTCGTATCCAGTTGGGTCGCGATCTACCTGGCGCGCGGCATCGCCACGCCGATCAAAGCGCTGGCCGAAGCGTCAAAGGAGATTGCCCGCGGAAACCTTAATCATCGCGTGACGACAGGGGCGGAGGACGAACTCGCTCTGCTGGCTCACTCGTTCAATCTCATGACCGCGCAGCTCGCTGAAAATCGCAGCCGCATCGAAGCGGGTTCGGCGGCCTTGCGAGAGAAGAACCTGACGCTTGAAGAACGCCGGGATTACATCGAAACGATCCTGCAATCGTTATCCACGGGCGTCATCTCGCTTGACGAGGACGACTGCGTAACCACGATCAATGCCGCTGCAACCAGGATTCTGCGCCTCAACTCCGACACGGGCGGTGAACGGAATTTCGATAAACTGCTGCCCGAAGAAGATTGGACGATCATCGATCGCGTATTGCGCCGTGCACGCCGCACCGGTCAGGCAACTGAACAGGCACAACTGTCGGGCGCAGTTAACAACGACGCTGAATCGACCCTGCTTCCGGTGGCGCTGACGGCGACTGCGTTGCGCGGATCATCTGCGCAGAAGCGTGGCGTCGTATTGGTGCTGGAAGATTTGTCGGAGCTGTTAGCGGCTCAACGCGTCGCGGCCTGGAGTGAAGTCGCGCGTCGCATGGCGCACGAGATCAAAAATCCGTTAACGCCGATTCAGCTCTCAGCGGAACGCATAGCCAAGACTTATCATCGTAGTAGCGCGAACGGCAGCAACGGCGACCACAGTACGAACGGAACTAACGGCAGCGATGCGCAGGTGACGGCAGTCATTAACGAATGCACTAACACGATTGCGCGCGAGGTCGCCGGGTTGAAGGCAATGGTGGACGAGTTTTCGCGTTTCGCCCGCTTGCCGCTCGCCCGTTTGGAAGTCGCCGACTTGAACGAAGTCGTGCGTCATGCGGTGGCGTTGTACGATGATCGGCTGGACGGCGTGAAGATTGAAGCGAACCTTGATGCGTCGTTGCCGGCTGCGATGTTAGACACAGAGCAATTGCGCCGTGTCTTCGTAAATCTCATCGATAACGCCAGCAACGCGTTGGTGCCGGTGAGCGGCCCCAAGAAAATTACGATCGCCACAAACTTCGATGCGAGCCGCAGCCTTTTGATCGCCAAGGTGACGGACACCGGACAGGGGATTCAACCGGGCGATTTCAAGCGTTTGTTTCAACCGTACTTTTCGACTCGCGGCAGCGGCACGGGCCTCGGTCTGGCAATCGTGCAACGAATTATCCTCGAACATAAGGGGCGCATTCGCGCCGAGGCGAACTACCCTCGCGGCGCGAGATTTGTGATTGAATTGCCGGCGACGAACGCGTAACAAACATGGATTCAGTTCTCATAGTTGATGACGAACCCGGCATTCGCGAAACGTTGAGTGCCGTGATGAAAGACGAAGGCTTCAGCGTCGCGGCTGTGGCGTCGGGCGAAGAGTGTCTCAGCGCCGCGGAGCAACGCGCGTATGGCTGCATCCTGCTCGACGTGTGGTTACCCGGTATTGATGGGCTGGAGACATTGCAGCGTTTGCGTGCCGCCGGCTCGGAGTCAGCGGTCGTAATTATTTCCGGGCACGGCAACGTCGAAACTGCGGTGCGCGCGACGAAGCTTGGCGCCTTCGACTTCATCGAAAAGCCTCTCTCGATTGAAAAAACTGTATTGACGGTTCGCAACGCGCTGCGGCAGCGCCGGCTCGAGTTGATTAATGCCGAAATGTCGGCCGAACTCGCGAAGGAATACGCGATGGTCGGAGAGTCTGTGGCGATGCGCGCGCTGCGGAAACAGATTTCAATCGTTGCGCCGACTGACGGTCGTGTCCTGATCTACGGCGAATCCGGCACTGGCAAAGAACTGGTGGCTCATGCAATCCATGCACAGTCGCGGCGTGCCGGCGCGCCGTTCGTAGAAGTGAACTCTGCCGCTATCCCTGAAGAATTAGTGGAGTCGGAATTATTCGGACACGTGAAGGGGTCGTTCACCGGGGCCACGGCCGCCAAGAAAGGCAAGTTCGAACTTGCTGACGGCGCCACGCTTTTTCTCGACGAGATTGGCGACATGAGTGCCGCGGTTCAGGCGAAAGTGTTGCGGGTTCTTGAAGAGCAGCGCTTCGAACCGGTCGGCAGCGGATCCTCGGTCCAGGTCGATGTCCGCGTGATAGCGGCTACGAACAAGCGTCTCGACCTGGAAATCGAGCAAGGAAAGTTTCGTCCGGATTTGTTCTATCGACTGAATGTGATTCCGTTTGAGTTGCCGCCTCTGCGCGAACGGCTCGAAGACGTGCCGTTGCTGGTCGATTATTTCAATCGCAACTTTTCGCAGGCCTACGGCAAGACGCCGAAAGAGTTTATGCCGGAGGCGATTGAAGAGTTGCAAAATTATTCGTGGCCGGGAAACGTGCGCGAGCTGCGGAATACGATCGAACGCGTCGTGATTATGAATCCCGCAGTGAAGGTGAGCGACGGAGACTTGCCGCCCCACGGAAAAGAAGAGGCGCCCGCTGCGTCGTTTCGTTTTCCCTCATTCAAGGAAGCGACGGAGGCTTATCACCGCGAGTTCATACAGCGTAAGCTTGACGAAGCGGAAGGCAACGTCTCACGTGCAGCGGAATTGATGGGAGTTGATCGCAGTCATCTTTACCGGAGAATGCGCGCCCTTGGCATCGCCAATCGCAGCGAACGAACCGCCGTGTCCTGAAGTCCCTCACCCAGTTTTCTCGATTACAAAACTATTACAGTCCGCGAACGCAGGGTTACGTTAAAAGGTGTGATCTGTTAATGTTTGTCGGCATCAAAAGGTGCGCACTGATCATCTGAGGTTGAAATGGATTACACCACTCGAGAGTTATTAAAACGTTACGCGAAGCTGGCGATTGGCCAGCCCTTCTCGCCGATTCTGCTTAACATTCTGGTCACGTCGGTTTGTGACATGCGCTGCACTCATTGCTTCTTTACGGATGAGCTCGACGATCGTCCGCGCAAAAAGTTGCAGATGAAAACTCACGAGATCGAGAAGATTTCGGAGACGCTCGGCGGCAATCTGGGCGTACTCATTCTCGCCGGCGGCGAACCATTTACACGGAAAGACCTGCCCGAGATCGCGCGCGCGTTTTACAAAAATAATCGCCTCGAATCGATCTACATCATGTCCAACGGTCAGATTCAAAAGCGAATCTTTCCCGATATCACACGAATCCTGGAGGAGTGTCCCGAGCTGAATGTGACCGTCGCGCTCGGTATCGACGGCCTCAAAGCACCCCATGAGAAAATTCGCCAGAAGCCCGGTTCCTGGGACATCGCGATTGAAACGGCTCGCGAACTTCAAGCCATCAAGAAGCACTTTCCCAGGCTCGACGTGCAAACGTGCACCTGCTTTATGAATTCGAACCAGGACACGATTTTCGAGTGGTACGACTTCCTGAAGTATGACCTGCGCCCGGACAAAGTTAATTTCAACTACATCCGGCCGCCGTCAGCGGATCCGATCGAGCTCGAGATCGATCACTCGCGCTACAAAAAGTTGGCGGCGATGATTGACGATGATTCGCGCCACGCCGCGATCAAGAATAACTACGGCGGCAACGCCGGTTATTTCAAGGCCGCAATCGATATCTATATGCACGGGCTGATCGCGAAGGCTCAGGAAACCCAGCAAGCGCAGATGAAGTGTTACGCCGGAACCGCGGGCGGCGTGATTTATGACGAAGGTACTGTGTCGTCATGTGAAAACCTGGCGCCGATCGGAAACCTGCGCGACTTCGACTGGAACTTCCAGAAGCTTTGGCTTTCGCCGGCGATGAAGGAACGACGCAAGAAGGCGCTCGATGGGTGTTTCTGTACGCACGAATCGAACAGTTACTACCCGTCGCTGCCGTTTAATCCCGGCCATTTGATTCAGATCAAGAAGCTGGAAAAAGAGATGAAGAAGGCGCGCAAGCAGATTGACCGCCTGCAGCCTGAGCCCGAAGGTATGACCGTCGGCGCGTAGTTGTCCGACTTGATGTCCGACAAACGTTAGTTTGTCGCCTTGTCTGTCTGAAACCGACGCGAAAAGAACCGACAAACTGAAGTTTGTCGAACAGTTGAACAGATGTCCGAACGCATCCCGAAAATTTTGATTCTTTCGTCCGACACCGGCGGCGGCCACCGTTCTGCGGCGGCGGCGATCGTAGCCGGCGTGCAAAAGTTTTTCGACGGACAGTCGTATGCGGTGCGCGTAGTTCGGGCGGTGGAAGAGTCTCACTCAATCACTGCCAAGATGGTTGCCAGTTACAACTGGGTGCTGCGCAACAAGCAGCACTGGATGAAATATCTTTACTGGGCGGTCAACAAGTTTCGTCCGGAAACCAGGGAGTTTTTCCATAAGCGCTGCGTTGGTTACGTGGCGGAGATTTTTGAACGCTGGTGTCCACACGTAGTCGTGAGTGTTCATCCTTTGACGCAACACATCTTCGCGCGCGTCCTCAAGGAACTGAAACTCTCCAGCCATATCCCCCTGGTTTCGGTGGTCACGGATCCTTCTTACGGTTTTTGGAAGGGTTGGGCCTGCGACGATGTATCGCTGTATCTCGTTGCCAGCGACGAAGCGCGACAACAATTGATCGATTACGGTGTCTCGCCCTCACGAATAAAAATCTCGGGCATGCCCGTTCATCACAAGTTTGCGTATCCCGGCGATGACGCAGCGCGAGCGGCCCGCAGCGCACTTGGTTTGGATCCGGAAAAATTCACCGTCTTCGTCAACGCCGGTTGGGAGGGTGGCGGAAACATTCCGCAGATCTTCCGTGAGCTGGTGCGAGGCGAACTCGATGTGCAGGCGATTTTCCTCGCCGGCAAGAATGAAGAACTGCGCGCGGACGCTGAATTTCTGGCGGAAACTGCACAATTTCCGGTGAAGGTGATTGGCTACTCCGAACACGTGGAACAACTGATGGGCGCGGCTAATGTCATGATTTCCAAATTGGGCGGCTTGACGACTTTTGAAGCACTGGCTTGCCGTCTGCCGATTATTGGCGACGCGATTACAGCGCCAATGCCTCAGGAAGCGGGTACGGCCAACCTGGTTGTAAATCGTGGCGCCGGCGTTTTGTTGAAACGCGCTGCGGATATTGTTCCGGTGATCCGTCGCATGCTCGACGACACCGCGCATTACTCGGCCATGCGAGCGGCGACGATCGGTCTCGCTATTCCAAATGCTACTCGGCACATCGTGGAAGAAATTGCTGCCCTGATCCCTGCTGCGAACGAAACCACGGACCAGGGCGCGCTGGCCGAA
>JBKPNP010000262.1:0-5397 GCA_046732775.1 Acidobacteriota bacterium | reverse complement strand
GTTCACGTCTGTCCAGCACATCGGGTCTCGGATACGGCCGAGGCATCACCCCTAAACGAACGAGCGCCGAATAATATTCATAACGGATAACGACTTCAGCCGCAGGCCTTGAATCTAACTCAAGATTCACCCACCGCACGTCGTTGTAGACTGACCGGCCAATACCAGTAGCTGCATATTCGTCATCCGGCTGGGGCCTGATTGCGTCTTTGCGCGCGAGTGGCGCGTTCTGACCTCGCGTCGAATCCGCCGTGCCCGAACCGGCCTTCGACTCGGGCGCTTCGGATCGAGCGTCTTCCTGTCCGTAAATACGAGGAGGTGGCACCACGGTCACCGTGGAAGGAACCCGCTCGCGAAAGAACACCGCCGAGATGTTTCCCAGGTTAGATGTTTGCCCCAACTTGGCCCCGTAAGAATCGCGCTCCGACGTAAAGTAAAATCGGCGCGCACGCTGCGAACTCATCTGCCATCCGGTAACGCTGATCGTTCCGTACGGTTCAATCACCCACTTACTCGCATTCCACGCTGATGTATGTTGCGCGTCAATCGTATTGAGACCATCGACTGACAGTGCCACCGCTACCCGGTACGGCAGTGGATTTCGAATCCTGACTTCGTATTCTGCTCCGGCCAGCGCCTCAACGTAGGTCTTTCCCCTCGCGGCATATTCATCGAGTGCCCGCCCGTTAACGAGAATCTGCACCTCGAATCGCCGGTCTTCATAAATCGGCCGGTAGCGTTGCGCTACCATATCTGCGGCCGCCCGCGTGCTCCAATGCGCGACCGTTATGGTTGCAACCGTTAAAAGAGCCGCAACGACGCAGCCAAGGACGATGATTACTCGCTTCACGGTTAGTCCTCCTATTCAGACCGATAAATACTCATTCCCGCATAAAGAACGCGCTGTTTTCGCGAATCTTGCACCTTGATTAGCGTTTTTGCCTATTTCGGTCTAAAAGTGAATTTGAGCCCAAATGGGCCTTCGCGCGTTGAGTAAAAAAAGCGTGGAGGCTACAATGTCGCGCCTTTCTTTTCCGACGAATTCTGACCGATTTTAGTTAACAGGCCGCTGGGAGTACATTTATGGAATACGTACTGACTGCAACTAAAACAGAGGCACCGGCGGGGTCATACTATGACAAGATAGCGGCCTACTATGACCTGACGTTTAAGTTGAACGGCTACGGGCGATCTCTGGATCAGTATTTCGCCAATCATCCGCTGCCCCTTTCGCGCGGTGCCAAGATTCTTGATGCCGGTTGCGGCACCGGGTTGCTGACCCTGGCGTTACTGCGGGCACTCCACTTCCCTGTCAACATCACGGCGCTCGATCTTTCGGCAACCTCGATCAGCGCAGCACGCAAGGCTGTGATCGACAGCCCCGGACGGACGCGCGACGTCGCCTTCGCCGAAGGAAACCTTCTTTCACTTCCCTTCGCGGACAATTCTCTTGATCTGGTCGTTACCAGCGGCGCACTCGAATACGTCCCGCTCTCCGAGGGAATGACTGAACTCTCGCGCGTCATAGCCCCGGGCGGACATCTGCTTCACATCCCCTGCAGACCTTCGCCGGCTACGACGTTTCTTGAAATCCTGTTTCGCTTCAAAAAAATTCCGCGCAAAGAAGTGCTCAGTCAAACCGAGCAGCACTTCCGCATCGTTCACGAATATCGGTTCCCGCCGCTGCAAGTGATCGGGTGGAGCAAGACAGCGATCCTCGCTCAAAAACTCTAAGCGTATTTTGATTCGTGAGAATTTGGACGGCTGTTACGTCCTAAACGAAGGATCGATCCGATCAAGCTTCCGCAACAACCCGGGCCACGCTAACTGCGCTCCCTGCCCTACTGTGACAGCGTCCATTTGTGAGGCCACGCCTTCCACGATGGGATCGCCAACAGTGTGCAGTTCTACGCCCGGCGCCTGCGCCAGTATCTGGATACGACAGGCGCTTTCCAAAATGTACATTTCCAGAAACGCTTCGGCGGGAGTTCGTCCGACCGTCAACAAACCGTGGTTCGCTAAAATCAAGTTGTTCTTGTCACCAAGGTCCGCGACCAGACGCGATTTCTCATCTTCGTTAAGCGCCAATCCCTCGTAACCGTGGTAGCCGAGTGAACCAAGCACAAATAGCGACTGTTGCGAAATCGGCAGCAAGCCATTCTTTTGCGCCGACACCGCGATGCCATACATCGTGTGCAAGTGTATAACGCACAACGCATCCTCGCGCGCAGCGTGTACCGCACTATGAATGATAAACCCCGCCGGGTTAACGAAGTACGGTGAAGGCGACACTTTCTCCCCGGCCAGATTTATCTTCACCAAACTGGACGCGGTGATTTCCTCAAACAACATTCCGTAGGGATTAATCAGAAAATGATGTTCCGGACCGGGCACGCGCGCCGAGAGATGGGTAAAGATGAGATCGTCCCAGCCGTAATGAGCGACCAGTCGGTAGGCGGCGGCCAAGTCCACACGTATCTGCCACTCCGCTTCAGACACTTCTGATTGAACACTCTTCGCTTCGGTGCTGGTCATCGTGATTCCTCGTTAGTGCGCGCTGCGCTGTTACTTGTTTGGTACGAGTCGAAGGATGCGGTCGTCGTCGGAAGCGGGAGTGCCACGACCGTCTTTATTCGACGTCGAAAAATAGAGGTAGCCGTCAGGTCCCTCAACGACTTCGCGTATCCGCCCATATATGCCAGACAGTAAATTCTCCTGCGACACCACGCGACGGCCGTCCAGTACGATTCGGACAATCCGCTCCCCTTTTAAGCAGCCAAAGAAAAAGTTGCCGCGAAAATCGGGGAAGGCGTTGCCACGGTAGAACGAGCCGCTGCCGGGCGCGCACGCGGGCGTGTATTCGAGGAGCGGTGATTCCATGCCGGCGTGCGTCTCAGTGTGGTGGATGACGGGCCAGCCGTAATTCTTCGCCTTCTCAACAATATTCACTTCGTCACCGCCGCCCGGCCCATCAAACCCGCTGGGCCCGTGCTCCGTTTCAAATATCACGCTTGTCCCAGGTTGGAAGTCGAACCCCTGAGCGTTGCGATGCCCGTAAGACCAGATTTCCGGACGAGCATCTTTCTGATTTACGAACGGATTGTCCGTCGGCACGGACCCATCGTCGTTCAAACGCAGCATCTTTCCAGCCAGGGAATTCAGCTGTTGTGCTAACTCTCGTTGGGTCGCGTCGCCGGTCGTGATGTAAAGCTTGCCGTCGGGACCGAAACGCAATTTACATCCTGCGTGATATTGCGCAGCCGGAATATTTTCAATGATTACTTTTGGTTCAGTGAAACTCTTTCCGTCTTCGCGATAACGAACTATGCGCAGATACTGTCCGTCGCTACGGTAAACATATGAGAGGTAAACGAAGTGGTTCGTTGAAAACTGCGGATGCAGCGCGAGGCTCATCAATCCGCCTTCGCCCGAAGGCGCCACATCCGGCACGGTGAAGATTGGCTCCGAAGCGAGGGCACCGTTCTGGAAAACGCGCACGCGTCCCGGTCGCTCCGTGAACAACATGCGACCGTCTGGTGTCCAAACGATTGACCAGGGAACTTCGAGCTGCCCGACAACAGTTTCAACCCGAAAACTTACAGGCTGCGCGGGCGTCAGTGACGTAGCTCCAACTTCTCCAGCGCCGCGTCCCGCCGGAGCGCGTTGACAGCCAAAGGCAAACAACAGAACCAGGAGGATAGTTAACCGTAAGACATACTCCCGAGGCTGGCGACCCATATGACTTTTCCGGTTTCCCTTCTTCCCTTTAACCTTGGCCTTATTTGTTTAGTGTTGGATGTACTCGTGCAGGAGTTTGATCTCGTCGCCCTGTTCGCCCAGTTCGACTCGCATGAGGTCGCGCATCGACAACATACCAACCCAGCGTTCACCGTCCACCACCGGCAAATGGCGCGTACCAATCACTTCCATTCGCTCCAATGCCTGGTGCGGTGTTTCGTCACAATTAATCACTGCGCGCAACTCGCTCGTCACATCGCCCACTTTCACCGCAGAGGGATCGCGACGTTTGACCACGACGCGACGCAGCACATCACGTTCGGAAAAAACGCCCAACAGTTTTCCGGCCTCATCGACAACACAGACGGCGCCAACATTTCTCTCAGCCATAAACTCAGCAGCGTCCTGCACTGTCGCCGACGCTTTCATGGAATAGGGTTCCCGGTCGCGTATGACATGCCTAATGAGCATCATGATGAGCCTCCTGGGGATCTGACTCGGGCTGTAGGGGTGCGCGGGCATTATAGATAAAGCGCGCGCGATTGTCTGTAGAGTTGCGGGTGGGTTTGACGTTATCAGAAGAGACTGGCTTGCGCTGTCGGCCGCCGGAAAGTGCTTTCACCGCGCGGCACGCGCTTCTCCGTGCGATTGAAGCCAAGTCGTTCGACATGAATTTTGAACAGCCGTTCGGTCGCGGCCCAATACTCGCCTTTGCCTTGCATGCGTTCATGGAACACGCTCGAATTTAATTTACCGCCACGCGCTTCGAGAATGCGATTGATAACACGGTCCGCTTTTGTGGGAAGTTTCTCGCGCAGCCGTTCTTCAAAATACGGCGCCACGCTCCCGGGTAAGCGCAGCATGTTTATGAACGCCAGCGTCGCGCCGGCTTCTTTCGCTCGTTTCAGCAATACGGGAAGTTCCGTGCTCAGGCCCGGAATGACCGGCGCGATTCCGATTCCTACCGTGATACCGGCTGCAGCTAAATCGGCCATCGCATGGAAGCGCGCCTCGGGCAAAGGCGCGTAAGGCTCGACGGCGCGCGCAACCTCGCGGTCGGTGAACGGGATGGTGAAGAAGACCCCAACTCGCGCGTCTTTGGTTAGCTGCTGCAGGACGTCGATGTCCCGGCGAATCAGCGCCGACTTCGTAATCACTCCAACCGGCTGATGAAACTCTGCGCATATCTGCAGACACTGCCGCGTCAATTTGTAATTTGCTTCGAGTGGCACGTAGGGATCGGAAGTGAACGAGAAAACGATCTCGTCGCCCTTCCAGGACGGTTTCATCAGTTCCTTACGCAGCAATGCCGGAGCGTTAACCTTCACTACGATCTTGCGATCGAAGTCGGTGCCGGCGCCGTAACCCAGGTATTCATGCGTCGGCCGGCTAAAGCAATAAGTGCAACCGTGAATGCAGCCGCGATAACAATTGACTGTGTAATCGAAACCGACGTCAGGACTGTCGTTGTGCGTAATGATTTGCCGCGTCTGAGTTTCTTCAAACACTTCAAGCTTCGCTGTTGGCGGCTCGCCGATCCATTCGACCGAATGACTAAGCCAGGGATTGGGCGGGTTCTCTACGTAGTTCATAAACCTTGATCGGAGCGCCTGAGTGTTTGTGTTTTACCGATGCAACAGGATACCAGAGGCGGGCTGC
>JBKPNP010000261.1:0-8109 GCA_046732775.1 Acidobacteriota bacterium | reverse complement strand
TCTCCGGCAAGCTCGGTGAAAAGAAACCCGCCAAAGAGGAACGCGTCCAACTCAACTTCCTTACGCAGCGCGGCGTGGTCTTGTTGAACGTCGATCCGAGCATGGTCCCCACCGATCTAAAGGAGCGGCCACTGACGGACGCCGCAAAGGCGATCGTGCGGAGTGGCGACAGCCAGCTAATCGACGCGATACGAAAAGTGTCGCCGAAGATGTTTGGCGATTACGCTAAAACTCTGCCGCCGCCTGAAAAGGAACCGACACTGGTTAGACGCGCCGCGCCCGGCCAGTTTGTAAGCGCGTCGTCGCCGCAGTTTCTACGGTTCAACGCCAGCGTTACCGATCGCAACGGCCGCGCGATTGGCGGCATGAAGGAATCTGATTTCACGGTTTACGAAAACGGCATTGAACAGAAGGTCGCTAAAGTGGTTCCGACTTATGAACCGTTCAATCTCGTGTTGTTACTCGACGTGTCGGGTAGTGTTGAGGAGCGAATCGAGTTCATTCGTAAAGCGGCCCGTGATTTTCTGCGCACGGCCAGCCCGCAGGATCGCATAGCCATCATCAGTTTCCGTGACGATATCCAGGTGATTTCCGATTTCAGTACCGACCGCAGCATGCTGTCGCGCAAACTCGATGAAATCGATGCCGGCGGCGGCACCGCACTCTACGACGCACTCGGCTATGTGCTGGCCGATACCGTCAAAAAACTTCGCGGCGAACGCACTGCTGTGGTTATCTTATCGGATGGTGACGACAACAAATCGTTCGTTCCCTTCCCCGCGATTCTCGAAGCGATCACCGAGTCAGGCGCGCTGGTTTATCCGCTTTATGTGCCTTCAGGCTTGATTCCGGAAACCAGCGTTCCCAAGCCCGAAGTAACAATCGACCCGTTGCGAACCCGTTATCTGACTTTGACGACGCGCGCTCACGAAGAGGGCCAAAAACTCGCGCAGGTATCAGGCGGCGTGTATTACCCGATTCGCCATCTCGAAGAGTTGCAGCGGGCGTATGACGACGTGGTGGTACAACTGCGGACTGCCTACACGATCACGTACGCTTCGAATATGAGCCCTTCAGGAAATCCGCGTGTACGCGTACGCGCGAACCGCGAAGGCGCATCGGTGCGTTTGAGCCCGGTGGTTGGTTTGGTCAATCCCTGAGTCGCAACCAAGCTCGAATAAGGGTTTAAGGGGGGAATCCAATGAATCGCCGCGAATTACTCGTTAGCATTCTTCTTCTTTGCCTGCCCATTTCGTCAGCCCTGGCCCAGCATTGCGATTCCGCAACACCGCGCACGGTGCTCATCGGCGCACTAACGAAAGAAGGTCAACCGGTCGACAGCCTGCGCGCCGAGGACCTCACGATTTCGGAAAATAAAAGCCAGCTCAAAGTGATCACCCTCGAAAATCGTAGCGACCAACCGCTTGCCATTGCGGTCATGATCGACACCAGCGTGTCGCAGGAAGCGAGCCTGCCGGGAACAAAACTCGCGGCCCGCGCATTCATCGAGAAGATTTTGCACAACGATAAAGATCGCGCCGCGCTCTTGTCGTTTACCAGCGAAGTGATCGTCGAACAGGACTTCACGAATGATCACGCAAAACTTTTTGGCGCGCTGGACCGGGTCAAGATCGTTACGCCGCCCGGTTATTATCGCGGCCTCGTGATCGGCAGGCCGCCGCGTCCAGCGCAAAAGATTCCGGGCGCGACCGCGATCTGGGACGCAGTGTGGTCTGCGGTCGACAGCTTCAAAGACAACGGCGAAGCACGGCGCGCGATCGTGGTGCTTACGGACGGCGACGATACGAACAGCCAGCGGAAAATGCGTGACGCCGTGGCGCATGCCGCTACCGCGAACATCGCAATTTTTTCCATAGGCATTGCCGGTACCTACACTCTCGATCGTTCGCATCTTCGCGACCTGTCTGACGAAACCGGCGGTCTCGCCTTCTTCCCCAAAAAAGTTTCCGAACTCGATAGCGTCTTCGAACAGATAACCAACAGCCTGAAGTCGCGATATGTTCTGAGCTATTGTTCGCTCGGTTCATCGCCCGCTCGCAAGCCTGTGAAACTGCAAATCAGCCTGAGGAATCCCGCGCTGGGGCAGCTTTCGTATCCGCGATACATCTTGTAAACGGCGCTCCCTGCGGTGCTGACCCCGCCAGTTTACTTTTCCGAAATCATCCGTCATCCTTCAACCATACGGATGTCTCAACCACTGTTCGCATCTCTGTTCGACGAAACCGAGCGGCGGCCACTGACCGTCAGTGAACTGACCGAGTCGGTGCGCAAAGCGATCGAGGCGCGCTTCAGCAGCGTCTGGGTCGAGGGCGAAATTTCCAACTTCAAAGCCCACTCTTCCGGCCACTGGTATTTCACCATCAAAGACCAGGGCGCTCAGTTGCGCGCGAAGTGCTTTCGTTCGGCCAACAGTCGTATTCGCTTTCGACCGAAAGATGGTTTGCACGTGCGCGCGCGTGGCCGGCTGACAGTTTACGAGGCCCGCGGCGAATATGAATTAATCGTCGAAGCGCTGGATCCTGTCGGTGCCGGTGCGTTGCAGATTGCCTTCGAACAACTGCGCGAGCGGCTGCAAGCGGAAGGGTTATTTGCGGCTGAACGAAAACGCGCTTTGCCTGTCTTCCCTGGACGCGTCGGTATTGTCACTTCTCCCACCGGCGCGGCGATTCGCGACATTCTCAACGTGATATCGCGGCGAACGCGTACCGTGCACGTGCTTTTTTCTCCGGCACGTGTGCAAGGTGAGGGCGCCGGCAGCGACATCGCGCGCGCCATTAAGCTGATAAATGATTACCACAAGCGGGCTCAGCTCGATGGACGCCAGCAAGACCTGGTGGATGTACTAATCGTCGGCCGCGGCGGTGGCTCAACGGAAGACCTTTGGGCCTTCAATCAGGAAGAAGTCGCGCGCGCGATCTCCGGGTCAACGATTCCCGTAATTTCCGCCGTTGGTCATGAAACTGATTTCACCATCTCTGACTTCGTCGCCGACCTGCGCGCGCCTACGCCCTCGGCAGCGGCTGAGCTCGTTGCCACACGCGAAGATCAGATTTGTTCGACGCTGGCGCAGATGGGTAACAGTCTCGCCAAACTGATGCAGTACAAGATCGTGAGGGCGCGCACGCGCGTGCAGGAACATGCGTTGTCGCAGGCGTTTGATGAAGTTCGCGGCAAGCTGCGGGAAGCTTCGACAAACACGAAGGGGGCACGGCATCGCCTCGAGATCTTGATTACGCAAAGCCTGCGCGGCGCCCAGCTTCGCAATGATGCGCTCAGCGCAAAGCTGGCGCCGGCACAGTTGCGCGCCCGCTTGGCCGAAGCCCAGGTAAGATTTGATTCGGCTTACGCCAACTGCAATATTGCTATCGCGGAACAGATCGAGAGTGCAAAAAATCGTCTCGGGCTGGCAGCGGCATCGCTGGATGCGCTATCACCATTGGCTGTGCTCCAGCGTGGTTATGCCATTGCACAGAACGAGGACGGGAAACTGTTGCGCGACGCGAGTTCGGTTTCGCTTAACGACGCTGTGAAAGTTCGCCTCGCCAAAGGTAGCATTCGCACGCGCGTCGAAGGTGTTGAGGAGAATTGATGAAAACGGACGAACAACCCAAGAGCTTCGAAGCATCGCTCGAGTCGCTCGAACAAATAGTGCAACAACTCGAGAATGGCGATCTGCCGTTGGAAAAGAGTTTGGAGTTGTTTGAAGACGGCATCCGGCTGTCGCGCCAATGCCAGGAGCGTTTGAATCAAGCTGAACGCCGAATCGAAACGCTGCTACGCGATAATCAGGGCCGGCCCGTCGCCACTCCGTTTGAAGAGGCTACCGCGATTACAACGGAGTGACCAGTAAGCGGTGAGCAGCAAACGCAGCGCGACTTTTGGAGTGCGGCGGCTTGTCGCCGCTTTCTGTTCGCGGCGGCGTGTCGCCGCGGGGCCGAAGAAACCAGCGACAGGTCGCAGCGAAAACAAAGCGGCGTCAAGCCGCCGCACTCCAAAAAGCTGAGTAAATGCAAACCCCTTCTGAATTAACTTCGACTAAAGTCGCCGCAGCATCCATTGCGGAACTGCAAAGCTTCGCTTCGAACGCGCGAAAGCTGGTCGACTCGCGCCTTGATCAGTTGTTGCCCGCGGAAACAATTTCACCGGCAAGCGTCCACAGTGCGATTCGTTGGAGCGTCTTCGCGGGCGGCAAACGGTTTCGACCGATGCTCTTGCTGGCCGTAGGTGAAGCCTTCCGGGCGAGTTCCGACAAATTGATTGATACAGCCTGTGCGCTGGAAATGATTCACACCTATTCGTTGATTCATGATGATTTGCCGGCGATGGACAACGACGATTTAAGACGCGGTCGTGCGACCTGCCATGTCCGTTTCGGCGAGGCAACGGCAATCCTCGCGGGCGATGCTCTGCAGGCACTTGCGTTCGAAACGATTGCCGCTGACGAACAGTTAACGGCTGCAAAGCGACTCGAACTAATCTCAGAGCTTACGCGCGCGTCCGGCACGCCTGAGGGAATGGTGGCCGGCCAGGCGTCGGATCTCGAAGCGGAATCACGTGCGGTTTCCGCTGCCGAGCTCGAGCAAATTCATCGTCTGAAAACCGGTGCATTAATAATCGCCGCCGCACGATGCGGAGCGAAAATCTCTGATGCATCTCAAACTGAACTCGTGTGCGTCTCGAATTATGCGGCACAGCTTGGTCTGCTCTTTCAGATCACTGATGACTTGCTCGATCTGACGGCGACGGCTGAAACACTCGGCAAAACACCTGGGAAAGATTTACGTTCGGAGAAGGCCACCTATCCCGCGCTTTACGGCGTGGAGGCAACGCGAGAACATTTACGGGAGGCGCATCAGGCCGCGTGTGCCTCGCTGGATCCTCTCCCACAAGCGACCGGACTGTTGCGCGCCATCGCGGACTACATTTTGAATCGTCAGGCTTAGCCCCCGGTAATCACATATCAAATAGCTATAACCATGAAACATAAAGTGCACAGCGTCGCCGTCGTTTTGTTTGTCCTTTCTATCCTTGGGATTGCCTGTCGTCAATCAAGCGCGCCAACATCGCCGGCGCATCTCGATGAGCCGGCCTACCGCGCTGAAATGCAGAAATGGCAAAGCAGCCGTCTTGCGAGTCTGACGAAAGATGACAGCTGGCTGACTCTCGTCGGTCTCTTCTGGTTGCATGAAGGCGAAAACAAATTCGGCAGCGACGCGAAGAACCCGATCGTATTACCGAAAGAAAAGGCCCCCGCAGTCGCCGGCTCGCTGTGGCTTGAGAAGGGCCGCGTTCGATTGACCGCTCCTCGTGAGTCTGGAATCTCAGTGAGGACAGATGCTGCAAGCGGGAAAACGGACGCTGTGACGTCCCTTGATTTGAAAGACGACAACGACGACGCCGGGCCAACCATGCTTCAGCTTGGTTCGCTGCTTATCAATGTCGTCAAACGCGGCGATCGCATTGGCGTCAGAGTTAAAGATAGGGAAAGCAAAACGCGTCTCGAGTTCAAGGGGCTCGAGTATTTCCCGGTCGATCCAAAATGGCGGATCGAGGCACGCTTCGAGCCTTACCAGCCGCCGAAGACGATTCCGATTACGAACGTTCTCAGCATGACGGATGACGAGGTGTCGCCCGGAGCGTTTGCATTCGAGGTTGATGGGAAAACGTACCGGATCGATCCGATACTCGAAAAAGGCGAGACCGATTTGTTTGTGATGATTGCCGATCAAACGACCGGCAAAGAAACTTACGGCGCTGGTCGCTATCTCTACGTCACTCCGCCTGACGCGAGCGGCAAAGTCATCCTCGACTTCAACAAGGCGTACAGTCCGCCGTGTGCGTTTACAAATTACGCGACCTGCCCGCTACCGCCGCAGCAAAACCGGTTGCCGTTTCGCATTGAAGCCGGCGAAAAGAAATACGCCGGCACGGTGCATTGACCGGAGGAGCCGTCTGCGCTGGGGCAGTAGCCCGACAGTCATGGAGGGCTACGGCGAGCACAACTCTCGTGGGTCCACGACGATTGTGTGCCGTCGTAGCCCTCCATGACTGTCGGGCTACTGCCCCGTGCCGCGTCGCCTCCTGCAGCGTTGGGAGCGCTGGCGTCCCGCCCGCATCGCTCCCGGTTCTGAATTAGTCGACCCACTACTGCTCCCGGTTGACGCGACGTCTGCGTTGGGGCAGTAGCCCGACAGTTATGGAGGGCTACGCCAAGCACGACCTTCGTGGGTCCACGATGACTGTGTGGCGGCGTAGCCCTCCATAACTGTCGGGCTACTGCCCCCTGCCGCGCCGCCTCCTGCAGCGAGCGGAGCGCGGGCGTCCCGCCCGCCCGGTTGAATCTGGTCGACGCGACCGGGTCAACTCCGATTGTCCATCAAGCTGAGCCTCAGCCCAGCCCGGCCTTCTTTTGCATTGCTTTCAGAGTATCGGGAATGAACGCCGTGATGTGGTGAGTTTCTTCGTGTCCATCGGCGAACGCCTGGTAAAGCGAGAAGTCAGGCAGCGACAAACAACTTAGCGGCGACTGAATGTTGTATCCGGTATCGATGCCAATGGCGCTGTGTGAGATGTAAATCCCATGACGTCCAACGCGCCCGCGCAGAGGCAGCAGCGGCGTCGGGGTATGACCAAAGATGCAGGGCTTGCCGCGATAGTTTTTGTAAAACTCCATGTCGCGCATCCACAGCAATGCCTGCGGCGCAGTGTCTTTCGGATGCTTCACGCGATCGAGACCGGCATGGACGTAAATCGCATAGTCGTCTTCGTGGTAGTAAGGCAGCGCCTGAAGGAAATCCAGTTGTTCTGACGGCACACTATTTTCGATTTCACTGCGCGCGTCGACGAGGTCCTGCTCTTTTGTGATCGTGAGTGTCTTGCCGGTGTACTGTTCGAAGGTACGCTCACCGCCGGTGACCGGTGTGATCCAAAGGTTCGCGCTGCCCTCGATGAAATCCAGCAGCATTTGCTCGTGATTTCCCCGCAAGCACAGTACGTGTTCGGGATTTTCGCGTTGCAGGTTCATCACCAGATCGACACAGCCGGGCGCATCGGGGCCGCGGTCGATCAGGTCACCCAGAAAAACAAGTGTGTCGGACGTTTCCTCGCGCGGGATCATCTCGAGCAAGCGTCTTAGTTGTGCGTGACGGCCGTGAACATCGCCGACGACGAAAGTTTTCATGCAGCCGTTCCTTTACCTTCCCCGAGTGAGGCTTTGACGCGCTCCATCATCTGCTGGAAACGCGGGTCGTGATGCAGGTCTGCCCAGTTTGGGTCAGACTCGAACCAAAGATAGTTATCGTTACCGAGGTTGATCGCCTTCTGCAACCACTCCAGCGCCCGCACCTGCCGGCCCTGCAGTAAGTAAGCCGAAGCGAGCCAGTAGGCGATGTCGTGATCCGATTCAGCCGCAAGTTTCACGCGATCCGTTATCTGCTTGTCCGCCAGCTCGTGTTTCCCCTGCGCGCTCAAGCAGGTTGCGAGAATCGGACGGATGCCATCCATCTGCGGATGATGTTCGAGAACGTGCGTCAGGATCTGTTCCGCCTCTTCAATCTGCCCACGATAATACAGCACGCGAGCGTGGAAGGTTTGCAATAACGGATGATCCGGCTCAACCTTGATGCCCTGTTCGATTGCCTCGAGGGCTTCGTCGTAACGTCCCTGATACATGAAAATCCGCGCCCGATGGAAACTTACGACGACGAGCTCGTTGGGATTGAGTCGCACCATGCGCTCGAAGCTTTTCAGTGCGCGCTCATAATCGCCGTCCAACCTGGCCAGGTATCCAGCAGTGAAATGAACGCCGACATCGTTGGGATACTCTTCACGCAGCAGCGCAACTTCCTCACGCGCTTTCTGTTTATGTCCGTTGGTGATGTAGATGAACACCATGTGGATGCGCGCTTCGAGCAACTTGGGATCGATGGCCAGTGCCTTATCAAACTCGGCCTGTGCTTTCTCGTAGTCGTTTGGCTTGCCCAGTCCCTTCAGCACGCGGTTGATATAACAACTGCCCAGCCCTGAATGCGCGAGCGCGAATTGCGGATCAATTTCAGTGGCGCGCTCAAAATGGTTAACGGCCGATTC
>JBKPNP010000260.1:0-2687 GCA_046732775.1 Acidobacteriota bacterium | reverse complement strand
TGGTCAGCTTTGGAAGAGTGGTCGATGGGGGTCTCGCCGCCCTTCGATTCTTTGGTCGAGTCGCTCATCGTTATCCGAGATCGTAGTCTTTGATTTTGGTGAGCAGTGTCTTGTAACTGACGGCTAAACGCTCGGCCGCGTCCATTTTATTGCCGTTGCTGGTTGAGAGTGCGTCAACAATTTTTTGCCGTTCTACAAGACGCACCGCACGTTGCGCAGCTTCTGACAGCGTGCCAGTGAGGTCGAATGATTTCAGTGAATTGGCGCCGTCAGTTGGTGGTGTTTGCAGACCGAGATCGTGTGGTTCGATCATCATTGAATCGGAAAGAATACACGCACGCTCGATAGCGTTTTCAAGTTCGCGCACATTGCCCGGCCAGCGATGACGGCGCAAAGCGGCGATAGCTTCATCGCTAAGCTTCGCTTCTCGTCCTCTTAATTCCTGGCCCAAGGCGGCCGCAAAGTGTTTCGCTAACAGTTCGATGTCTCCTTCACGTTCGCGCAGCGGCGGAATCTCGAGCGGGAAAACTGCCAAACGAAAGAACAAATCCCTGCGGAACTCACCGTTCTCAACACTCGTTTTAAGGTCGCGGTTCGTTGCCGCCACGACCCGAACATCCACCGGAACTGGCGCTCGTCCGCCGATGCGGTCAACGACTTTTTCTTCGATCACACGCAACAACTTGCCCTGCGCCGCTAACGGCAGTTCACCAATTTCATCGAGAAAAACCGTACCGCTCGAAGCGAGTTCAAACTTCCCGAGACGCCTGTCGCCGGCCCCGGTAAACGCGCCGCGTTCGTGACCAAACAATTCATTCTCGATAAGCGTTTCGGGAATCGCAGCACAGTTGATGGCAACGAAGGGGCGATCACGGCGCGCTGACAAGTGATGTACGGCCCGCGCAAACAGTTCCTTGCCGGTACCTGATTCACCCAGCAACAGCACCGTCGCCTCCGTTTGCGCGACGCGCTGAACCTCGGAAACAGCGCGCTTGATCGCGTCTGATTCACCAATGATTCGCGGAAAGCCGTAACGGCGCGACCACTCTTCACGTAACAGAATGTTCTCAGTTCTGAGTCGCTCCTGTTCGAGCGCGCGCTCGACAATAATTAAAAGGTGGTTGGAGTCGACCGGTTTTTGTAGGAATTCCTGCGCACCGTCTTTCATGGCCTGTACGGCTTCATCGATTGAACCGAAGGCGGTCATGACGATAACCGGAATGCTGCCGTCGGCTGCGCGCGCGGCCCTCAGTACATCGAGACCCGACCCGTTCGGCATACGCAGATCTGTTAAGACTAATTTATGCGGGCCGGCAGCAATTTCGTTGAGGGCGGCGCGGGCGTCGGCTGCTTCCGTGACGCTATATCCGGCGTTCTCAAGAGTGAGGCGCAACACTCGGCGTAGGCTGTCTTTGTCTTCAACGAGGAGGATGTCCGGCATTTTGGTCAGCGACGAGCGGCAACGGCACAGATTGTACAACAAGCAGCGAGTGGTGAGCAGTAAGTAAGGGAACTGTTCAAAACGTGAGAGATTGCCGGCGGCAAAACTAGTGAGCGGAAAATGAAAAAGGACGTAAGCCGCTCGACGGCTTACGTCCCGTTTGCCACAGCAGGCACGAACCCAATGGAGTTAACTATTTTTCGGCCATACCCAAGACGCTAACGCCAGGGATGACTATTGCATTGAGAACTGCGCGCGAGTCGTATTGCAAATTCGAACTGCCGGCGCCGCCCAGGTATTCGAAAGTTGGATCAAGGAACCCACCAGTCGCGCCAAACCGGGCGATCATTATGGATCCATATAAGTCCCTATTACCGCCGCCGGTCTTTGAAAGCTTGCCCTGGCCGAGCACCAGAATGACTCCGTTAAAGTTTGGTCCAGGCCCGTTGAAGTAAAGTGTTCCTTCCACAATCAGTAGACCGGCGCCCTGATCAAGATTGCAGTCGCCGCGCACAATCGTGAACTGCGGGACAGCGGCCGTTCCGGCAGTGCCGTTTAGGGAGTTAAGTATCACGCCTCGCTTGGGACAGGTCTGGCCGGCTGGTGCAGGCGCCGCACAAGAATTTGCCAGCGATTCGGCCTGGACCAGAAACGAGCGTGCCGCGTCGGCGGTTTTTAGAAACCACGGTGTGTCTACTCTTTGCACACCTCCAGGGGCACTTTCATTTGGATCTCGCAAAGCCGCCACTTTGGGATTTGCGACGTTATTCGGCTTGCTCGCGTATTCCGTCTGTACCGTCGTCACATCGTGCCCGCTGACCGCTATCGATGGTTTTGTCGATATCAGGCCGGCATTGTCCACTCCGGAATAGGTCTTAGCGCCGCTGGTGCCAAGGTCGACAGTAGCATTGGTCGAGCCGTTGTCGTGGCCACGGATCACAAGCGCGGCCGGCACCGTAATGTCCAGACCGTTTGCGTGCAGCAGCATCGTTAACGTTTTCTTCGCGCCGCGCGGTCCATATCCGGTCGACTTAACCAGCAGGCGTGACGGCGTGTTGACAGTTAGGTCTGTGTCGTCCGGATCTGAAAGCTCGAGGCTGTAGGCAGTGCCCGTCAAAGGTATGTAGCCTGCGGTTAGCGCGACGCGGTCGAAATAGGTGGAACCTGCGGGCTTATAGTTGTAATTGATCCAGCGAGAAAGGCGCGGCGGCAGAGTAACCGGATCGCCCGCCAGGTTAGATTTTGT
>JBKPNP010000259.1:0-11162 GCA_046732775.1 Acidobacteriota bacterium | reverse complement strand
AATTTGCGCCCCACCAAACACAGGGTTATTCGGGTCTGGCGTACCGCCACCGAAAACTACGATGGAATTACAAGCGGGCAGCACCGAACCGGCAGGGAAGAGGTGACGCAAGGTGTCAGCGTTTGTCGTGCTGTTGCGAACGAATATTCGATAGTTACTGATATCGATGTCGTTAACGGTACTATTAACCAGCTCGACGAATTCATCATCGCCGGCGCTGCGCACGCCGTCGTGGTTCGCGTCTCCGGCGAGCGTGTCTGCCGGATCGGCAAGAAACTCGTTGACGACGACGTCGCGCTGCGAATCACCGGTGAAGGTGATCGAAACAGGATTACTGTCCCGGCCGTCGGCGCGAATCGTCAGATCGACCGTGCCCGCGCCTCGTAAATCCTCCGGCACTCGCGCGTGAAGTTCATCCATGCCAGGCATGTTCGGCGAGGCGACGACGTAATCGGAGTTGAACGTTCGACCGCCCGTGTTGAGCACCACCTGCGCAGCGTTTCGCACTCCGGTCGAGAAAACGACTAGCTCGAGGGTGCCGCTTGTTGGATCAAACGGGCCACCCGTTAGTGTGTCCGCCTTGAGAATTACGCCTTCGCCAGTGCCGTCACCTGGAGAGGTGAATATTCCAGGCGCAGCGCGCAGCAGCGGCACAGTGCGCCGACTTTGGAAGCCTTCGGAATTGGTTACCACTATCTCGGCAGTCCCGAGCTCGGTAACCGCGGGTACCAGAAAATTGACCTGCGTCGGCGAAACGAAAAAGACTTGGGCGAGCCGACCGTTAACAGTTACCGAAGTGCCGCCGACGTTGGTTGGGAAGGTGCCGTCTGACTGTTTAGTTGATTGCTGAGTGGTGAACGCCAGGGCTGACCCGCGAGCCACGGCAATGCTGTCCGGCGCCACGGCTTTAATAGAGGAGGGTTCATGACTAAAAGAAGCGCCATTCAGTATGGTGAGTGTGCCGGCAGTCGGCCGCGGCGGCGTGCCGCTAAGGTAAATCTCTGAGTTGTTCGCGAAAACGTCGAGCGAGACCGGGCCGGAAAGTAATCGCGGAAAATTAAATACCACCAGAGTTCCGTCATCATTCAAGGAGGAGACGACCTCAGCAGTGGCGGCCGAATTGTTTAGGTTCGTAACCCGACCGAGCGTGCCCGAAGGAATATCGAACGTATAGAGCTCAACACTTCCGTCTGAGTTGCTGCCAGTTCCGTTAACAGTGCGACGCGTTGCGAAGGCGATGCGAGTGCCGTCGCCGCTGATAGTCGGATAGAGGGGAACATCCGAAACGCGACTGCCTAATGAAGTTATTTGTCTGACGGTGTCTCCAGTGCGGCCATCGTACATAAAAACCTGACTCGAATTGGCCGCAGTTTGGCCGGACCACACGACGCGCAGCCCGTCGTCACTGATAGCCCGGCCGTACGTCAACGTCAGCCCATCCATTTGCGGGGTCAACATGCGCGGGGGCGTTTGCCCATTTCGGGCGCTGAGCATGAGCCGACGACTAAAGCCTGTGGCTTGGCCGGCGTCATTTATATAGGCGATGTTTACGCCGTTGCCGCTAATCTTGGCATCAGTCGAGCCGACGATTCCGGATGAATTTGTTATTTGTGAAAAAGCCTGGGTGGTTGTGTCGTAAACAAAGATCTCGAAATTCCCGTCAGCATTTTGACCAACGAAGTTTCGGTTTGAAGAGAAGGCAATGAAACGTCCGTCGTCGGAAATTGAAGGTTGAAAGTTTCCGTCGGGCGTTCTGCTGGTGACGTCCGCCGGGGTGGTGTTGGTGATTTGAATTAGCCGCGCGCCATCGTGCAAAAATATTTCGGAGTTGGCGTCGGCATTCGTTCCGAGCGGATTGTCCCTTGAAGCAAACGCGATCCGCGTACCGTCCTGCGAGACGGCTGGCGCCGGCGCACGCGTCGGACTGAGTTGCATGAATGTGGCCGGATCGTCGGAGACATTCGCGCGAAACGCGCGGAACGATTCGCCGCCACCTGCGCCCGCAATGTCTTCCGTCGATTCAAACGCGACCATGCGACCATCGCCGCTGATCGAGGGATTTAGATTGATGCCTTCCTGCGAGGTGTTTGTAATCCGTCGCAGCGGGGATTGCGTGCGCCCGCGCTGCAACGCAATCGCGCAGCACAACGCTGCGGCGATGAAGACAAAGCCGAATCTTCGATAACGAAGCATTCAGGTTCTCTGAACTCTTTGAAGCGGGTGATAGGGTCGCGGTTACAAATCGAGACTGTCGGCCCGACGATCAGGCAAACACGCGCGAAGGGTTCTGCTAGAATAAAAAGCGGTAACTTAAACAGAGGGTTCTCTAAACAACGGGCGGATTCTATTCGTTTTCGTCGAAAAGACAACGGTCACGCTGCGAAGGGCTGCGGCAAAAGTTTGCAAGAATTCTGGCGCGCAATGCAGGCACCGGATGTCTTGAGTGCAGCGTTGGAGTCCGCCAGAACGAGTTTGAAAGTTAAGTAGTCCAGGTTCAAGAAGGGGCTTCCCCCGCTTTCGGTGAGTGGACTCAACGAGCGGAGGCACGCTCCCTTCCGACCTGTAAATTCCCGACCTGGTTCGGTTCGCTCCCTAAAGTTGCCTTCACCGATGAAAGCAAACGAGGACAGTAAATGAAAATTCTGATTGGCGGATCCCACGGACTGGTCGGCTCCGCCCTGGTCAAGTCCCTTGAGGCGCAGGGCCACGAAGTGTTTCGTCTCGTAAGACACGCACCGAATCGCGCAACGGAGATTGAATGGAGCCCGGATCGTTACAGCATCGCGCTTGCTCTCATTGAAGGTTTTGATGCCGTGGTGAATTTGGCCGGCGAAAGCATCGCCGATGGACGTTGGACCGATGAGAAGAAACGGCGCATCCGCGAGAGCCGCGTGAAAGGTACCAAGCTCTTGGGCGACGCGCTCGCGAATCTCTCAGTCCCGCCGAAGACGTTCATCTGCGCTTCGGCAATCGGTTACTACGGAAATCGCGGCGACGAGCTGCTGACCGAAGAAAGCCCCGGCGGTAACGACTTCCTTTCCGAGGTCTGCAATGAATGGGAGCAGGCAACCGCGCTTGCGGCAGAGAAGGGAATTCGGGTCGTCAATGCGCGTTTCGGAATCATCCTCGATCAGGAAGGCGGCGCGCTTAAGAAAATGCTGCCGCCGTTCCGGATGGGAGTCGGCGGCAAAATTGGCAGCGGCAAACAGTGGATGAGCTGGATTACGCTCGAGGACGTCATCAATGCATTGAACTTTGCGCTCGCCAATGACTCGCTGCGCGGTCCGGTGAATTATGTGGCGCCGAACCCGGTTACGAATGCGGAGTTCACTAAGACACTGGGCAAGGTGCTGTCGCGTCCGACTTTGTTTCCCGTTCCCGCGTTCGCAATAAAACTTCTGTTTGGCGAGATGGGCGAAACACTACTGCTCGGCAGCTTACGTGTGGCGCCCACGCGGCTGGAACAGGCTGGATACCAATTCAAGCACGCAGAACTCGCGGCGGGTCTGCGCGACATTTTGTGATTATCGGACTGGAGCGTAACCGTCCCGGTTGCTGCTTAGCTAAACTCAACGCAAGCGGGAAGCCGGCGCTCCAGTCGCTCCGACGCCCGCGGTCCCCGATAACATCGTGATAAAATTTCTGCCTATGAAGACCCTTTCATTTCTCATCAAGACGTGCGTTCTTGTGCTCGCGTTCACCCAGCTTGCGTTCGCACAATCCGTAAACGATTACTTGAGACTCAGTCAGGAGCGCCTTGAGCAGCGCGATCTAAAAGGCGCCATCGAAGCCCTGAACAAAGCGATTGAGCTAAAGCCAGACAACGCGAAAGCCTATGCGCAACGCAGCCGGCTCCAGATAATGACGGGCCAACCGGACCTCGCCCTCGCCGACCTCGACAAAGCTCTACTGATTGATCCGGAGCTGGCTCAAGCTTACGCCGACCGCTCGCGCATCCGTATGTTGAAGAACGACATGACGGGCGCGCTGTCAGATCTCGATAACGCGATCGGACGTGGACAGAAGTCTGACGAAATCTACTCGTCACGCGCTCACCTGCGAATGATGACGCGCGATTTCGCGGGCGCAATCGACGATTTCACGATCGCGATGACGATGAATCCAAAAAGGACGGGTAACTACCTCGGCCGCGCCAGCGCACGCAGGTTGTCCGGCGACGAACCCGGCGCGCTTGCCGACTACAATGCGGTCCTGGAACAGTTTGAGCAGGACGAGGCAGAGCGGCTCAAGGCCGGCAAGCAGCCGCGCCGGGCGACACCTTTTGATTTGCAGTCGCCAATGATTAAAGGCCCGGAAAGAACGCAGCAGAACGTAACGTCGATGAGTGGCGCTGTCGTCAGTATGAGGACGGGCGTGCCCGGTATGACTCCCGAGCAGATGGAATACTTGCCGAACATTGCCGGGGCCTACACTAACCGCGGACTGATTTATCAAAAACGTGGAGACGCGGCAGCCGCTTTAGCGGATTTCAATAAGTCGATCGAGGTGGATCCGTCTAACTCGTGGGCGCATTACACGCGCGGCAAGGCGTTGCTTGATAGCGGTGATGCGACAGCGGCGTTGGCAGACTTTAACGAAGCGGTGAAGTTGGGTGCTCCGCTGGCGATCATCTATTTGGAACGCGGCGCGACGCTCACGCTGCTGGGACGACGCCGAGGCCGAAGCGGATTACGCGCAGGCTGTCAAAATGGATCCGCGGATGCAGGCGATCGTTGAACGCCGGCGCAGTGAGGCGAAGCAAGCTGCCGAAAAGAAAACTCCTTAAGACTGGAGCGCTCCAATCATTGCGGGACGGCAGTTTTCTGCGTCTCGCCGAAGCCTTCGAGGACTTCAAAAACTTCCAGCGCGTATTTCACGTTGCCGAACGGCGCTGACACCTGCACACCCTGAATCAGATCGCGAACCTCCACTAAAGATTCACGCGCGATCTTCAAACCCTCGTCCCGTCCCGCTTCCTTACTCACTGCCGACGCGGCGCGCATGCGTTCCATGATCTCCGGCGTCACGCGCACGCCGGGCACTTCGTTGTGCAGAAATTCCGCGTTGCGAAATGAAACGAGCGGCCAGATGCCCGCAACTATCGGGATGCGGCAGTGCTCAATGCGCTTCAGAAATACGCGCAGCTGTTCAATGTCGAACACCGGTTGAGTGATGGCGTATTCGGCGCCGGCCTCGATCTTCCATTCGAACCGTTTGATTTCCTCTTCAAGATTTACGGCGCCCGGATTTACACCAACGCCAATCGAAAACGCGGTGGGCTTACCGGTCGGGTTGTTGCCAAGGTCGAGTCCATGATTCAGCTTGTTCACCATGTTCGTCAGGCCGATGGCATCGATGTCAAACACGGCAGTAGCGTCAGGATACGGGCCCATCTTCGGCGGATCGCCGGTGATCAAAAGCAGGTTGTGCAATCCGAGCGCGGCCGCGCCGAGCAGGTCAGACATCATGCCGAGCAGGTTTCGATCTCGGCAACAGTAGTGCAGTACCGTCTCGATTCCGATTTCACGTTCCACGAGGATCGCGGTCGCCATGGCACCCATACGCGTTTGTGCGCGTGGGCCGTCCGGGATGTTAACGCCGTCTACGCCCGCATCTTTCAACAGTCTGATCGAATCCAGCGTCTTCCACGGATCGCAACCCTTCGGCGGCAAAACTTCGCAGGTCGTAACGAACTCACCCTGGGCGATTTTGCGTGACCAGTTCGACCGCTCTTCTGGTGGCACAACGGTCACGTCTGCCGGCTTCAAGTCGTGAACGGTAATCGGAACAGCGATGCCCAACGATGAGGTCACTTTTTGTGTGCGCGGACTGAACTGTCGGACTGCATCCGCGATCCATTTGATATGCGCGGGCGTGGTGCCGCAACAACCGCCCACGAAGCGCGCACCGGCCTGGATGATGCGGCGCGAGTATTCAGCCATGTACTCCGGCGAGCACATATAAAACTGGCGGCCCTGGACGTCGCGCGGCAGACCGGCGTTGGGCTGGGCGGAGAGCTTGCGGGTCGTGACCGGGCGCATCTTTTCGATCGCGTTCAGAACGATGGCCGGTCCTACACCGCAGTTGAGACCGATCACGTCGGCGCCCCATTCGTCGAGTTGTTGCGTAAACGATTCGGGCGTGGCACCGAACACCGTGTTTCCGTCAACTTGAATCGTCACTTGCGCAACGATCGGGAGATCGCACAACTCTCGCACCGCGCGTATCGCCTGATGTAGTTCTGAGACATCCGCAAACGTTTCCAGCACGAAGAGGTCGACGCCGCCTTCGAGTAGCGCAGAGATTTGCGCCGTAAACATTTCCTTGGCTTCGTCGAAGGACGTGGGCCCGTAAGGTTCGATGCGCAAGCCGAGCGGCCCGACCGCGCCGGCGACGTACGCGCGATTGCCGGCAGCTTCGCGCGCGATGCGTGCCGCGCTGATGTTGATTTCCCGCAAACTGCCTTCGAGGCCGTACGGCATCAGCTTGTTTGCAGTCGCGCTGAAGGTGTTGGTTTCAATAATGTCTGCGCCGGCGCGGACGTATTCAGTGTGGACGTCGCGCACCAGGTCCGGAGCAACCAGGTTCAACTCATCGTATGAGCGGTTGATGTATATGCCCTTGGCATACAGCATCGTGCCCATCGCGCCGTCAAAGACGTGAATGCGATCCTGGGTGAGAATGTCTTTGAATGGTTCCATAAGCATTTGTGCTTTGAGCTTTGAACTTGGTGCTTTGAACTTTCAGTCTCGGTCTCAAGCGGAAGCACAACAAAGAACAAAGCACAAAGTTCAAAGTTCAAAACAAAAAAGTCCCGCGCTAAACAACGCGAGACTTCATCTGAAATTCCTGAAGTTTTCTGGACCCGGCTTCGGTGCCGCGCCGTGCTGTTTAGCCGTTTGTTTTGCGTGGCCGCAAGTCGCCTTAACTCACCACGTTTTCAGTTGAGCTTATACGCCCCACGAAATACCGGTGTCAAGCAGCTATCGACGAACCTCGAACCTTGACAGAGTGGGCGTATTTTGGCTGAATGCAACCGTTTCCCTAATCCGTTCGGCCTTTCCCGTTTAGCTAAACTGTGCCAGCTCTTCCCGCAGACGAATGCAGTTCAGACGCTCTTCGTACGTTCGCTCGATTCTTTAGTGAAGGATAATTGCTCATGAGCACTCCTCTTGATGGAACTGGCACGATGCCTGACGCCGCGCTTGATCGCGGATTCTTTGGCCACCCGCGCGGTCTTTCCACGTTGTTCTTCACCGAGATGTGGGAACGCTTCAGTTACTACGGCATGCGGGCCCTGCTGACGCTGTACATGACGGCAAAAGTCGCCGACGGAGGCCTTGGTTTTGACGAAGCTTACTCTGGCGTCATTTATGCGACCTACACTTCATCGGTTTGGTATCTGCCGCTTGTCGGCGGCTGGCTGGCGGACAAGATTCTGGGCGCGAGACGCGCGGTCTTAATCGGCGGAATAATCATCGCCTGCGGCCACTACTCAATGGCCTTCGACACGAAGCCAACGTTCTATGCCGCTTTGATCCTCATCGCACTGGGCACGGGTCTGCTCAAGCCAAACATAAGCGCGATGGTGGGCCAGCTATACAGTAAGGAAGACAGACGACGTGATGCGGGCTTTTCAATTTTTTATATGGGTATCAACCTGGGCGCATTCATCTCCCCGTTTGTCACCGGCTTTCTGGCCCAGGGAGCATTTTTCAAACGCGTGATCGTGTCGCTTGGCCTGAACCCTGCACACAGCTGGCACTGGGGATTCGCGGCAGCAGGCGTTGGCATGACGCTGGGCGTAATCCAATATGTGCTGGGCGGCAACCGTTTGCGGGATGCCGGACTAAGACCAAAACAACCTGCCAGCCAAACCACGGCAGACTCGCAAAACAGTTTTGACGCGATCACGATCATACTCGCCGTGGTGGGCGCGTTGCTCGGTGCGGGTTTCGGGTATCGCTACGATGCGGGTTGGATATCAGTTCCATTTTGGACCGTTTGCGGTTACTTCATTGGTTATCTCGGCGGCACCACTCGCCTCCTAAAGGGTGCTGAATTAAAACGGGTGTTGGTAATCTACATCCTGGTCCTGTTCTCGATCATCTTCTGGATGACCTACGAACAAGCTGGTTCGAGCCTGACGTTATTTGCTGACAGACTCACCGCCAAAACAATCTTTGGTTGGGAGTATCCCTCCAGCTGGTTTCAGTCGGTACCGGCAATTTTCGTTATCCTGCTCGCGCCAGTTTTCGCATACATCTGGCAGCGAATGGGCGACCGCCAGCCATCCAGCCCGGCGAAGTTCGCGTTCGGATTGTTCTTTGCAGGTATCGCGTTTGTCGTGATCACATATGCGGCCAGTCTCACGGGAGCGGGCCGCGTTTCACCGCTCTGGTTAATTGTTGTGTACTTCATTCAGACCGTTGGCGAGTTGTGTTTGAGTCCGGTAGGGCTCAGTACCATAAGCAGATTATCGCCCGTCCGAATGGTCGGGCTGATGCTGGGTGTTTGGTTTCTTTCGATTTCGGTGGGCAGCTATATCGCCGGCCGCACCACCCAACTGTTTGTCGCCGGAACTCCAGAAGTGTTGACGAGAGCCTTTGGGATTTTCGCCGGCATAACGCTGGCAGCGGCGTTGCTGCTCGCGTTGATCACACCGTTGATTAACAAAATGACGCCGCGTTCGGACGCCACTTGATATCAGGAGAACATTAATAGTGCGAAGGCAAATGTTTCTAGTTATTGGATTGTTGTTTCTTGCGCTCGTCCCAGCGGCGCGCGCGCAGAACAAACTGCTTACCGTCGACGATATTTACGATCCGGTCAAGAAAGTTAACTTCGGCGGTACCGTGCCGGGGATCCGCTGGCTGAAAGACGGCAAGCATTACCTCTTGACGAATGAGGCGTCGCGCACTGATGTGCCGCGTCTGCAAAAGGTTGATGCGGTCAGCGGCACGGCGACGCCGTTCTTTGATAACGCGAAGATGCAGGCGGCACTTAAAGCTCTCGGCCTCAGCGATCAGGAGGCGAAACAGCTTTCCAATCGCGGTTCCTATCAATTGAATAACAACGAAACGGCGTTGCTGCTAAACACTAATCACGATCTCTTTTATTACGAGCTCGGCAGCGAGAAGGCCACGCGCGTTACTAACAATCCGGATGAGGAGGTCGGCGAAACGTTTAGCCCGGACGACCAGAAGCTCGGATTTGTGCGTAACAACAATATCTTCGTCTACGATCTCGCTTCGCAAAAAGAACGCCGGTTAACTGCTGACGGCGCACCGAAGATTCTCAATGGGCGCCTCGATTGGGTTTACCAGGAAGAGCTGTATGGCCGTGGGAATTTCGAGGCTTACTGGTGGAGTCCTGATTCCACGAAGCTCGCCTATTTACGTTTCGACGAAAACCCGGTGCCGGACTTTACCGTCGTCGACCATATTCCTTACCCGCAGACGCTCGAGGTGACTGCGTACCCAAAGGCGGGCGATCCGAATCCGTTGGTGACGCTCGGTGTCGTGAATGCGGCGGGCGGTGAGACACGCTGGATTGATACCTCGAAATATCAACCGACCGATTTTCTGATCGTACGTGTTACCTGGACGCCTGACGGTTCGAAGGTCGTATATCAAGCGCAGAATCGCGAACAAACGTTTCTGGATTTGAACTTCGCGGGCGCTGACGGCAAATCTACGACGCTTTTTCGTGAGACTTCGAAAGCGTGGGTGGAAGTTATCGAGAATCCCACGTGGCTGAAGGACGGCTCGTTTCTGTGGCTCAGCGCGCGCAATGGCTGGCAGCACATTTATCATTACGGTCAGGACGGCAAACTGATCAAACAGATTACCGACGGCATGTGGGAAGCGCGCACGATCGACGGGATGAGCGCGGACGAGTCTTCCGTTTACTTTACCGGCACCGAACACAGCCATATCGCGAACCACGGTTATCGGATCAACCTCGACGGTACTGGCTTAACCAGGCTCACTACGACAGAGGGTTCGCATAAGGTCACTTTGAGTCCGACGGCCGATTTGTTTCTCGACAATTGGAGCGATATCAACACGCCGACGCAGATTCGTCTGCATGACGGGAGCGGCAAGCTGGTGCGTGCGGTCTCGGAAAACAAGGTCGCGGCGTTAGCCGATTACAAACTTGGTCGCGCTGAGTTCATGAACGTTAAAACGCGGAACGGGTTCGTCATGGAGGCGATGATGATCCGTCCACCCGACTTCGATCCGGCGAAAAAATATCCGGTGCTGGAGTTCACCTACAGCGGACCACACGCGCCGCAAGTGAAGAACGCCTGGGGTGGCGCCGCTTACCTGTGGCACCAGATGCTGGCGCAGAAGGGTTACATAATCTGGATTTGTGACAACAGCACCGCGAGTGGTAAGGGTGTGGAATCGGAGTATCCGGTTTACAAAAATTTCGGTGCCCTGGAATTGAGTGACCTTGAAGACGGCGTGAGCTGGCTAAAGAGTCAGCCATATGTCGACAGCGAACGCATTGGACTTTGGGGCTGGAGCTATGGTGGCTACATGACGAGCTACGCATTGACCCACAGTCAGAGTTTCAAAATGGGTATCTCCGGAGGCACGGTCTCCGATTATCGCAACTACGATACGATTTACACCGAGCGTTACATGCAGACGCCGCAACACAATCCTGAAGGTTATCGACGTAGCGCACCGCGTTTCGCGGCGGCCGACCTGCATGGAAAGCTGTTGCTGATTCACGGTGCAATCGACGACAACGTTCACGTGCAAAACACGATTCAGTTTGTGTATGAGTTGCAGAAGGCAGGGAAGCAGTTTCAGTTAATGCTGTATCCGAAATCGCGCCATGGCGTGACTGATCCTTTGCTGGTGAAGCACATGCGGCAGATGATGGCGGATTATGTGCTCGAGAACTTATGAGCAGAAAGAAGCGGGGGCAGGCCCCCTTCCTGACCTGAGAGACTTCCAAGTTTCGAGCTATCTCGCAAGTCTAATCAGCTCAGGGTGGGGAAGGGGGCCTGCCCCCGCTCTTTTATCTACTTTGACACTTTGGGCAGTAGTAAGTTGACCTTCCGCCTTGCACCGCGCGTCGAATCTTGGTCCCACATCTGACACAAGCTTCACCCTCCCGCTCATAAACTCGCCAGAATCTTTCGGGCG
>JBKPNP010000258.1:0-2874 GCA_046732775.1 Acidobacteriota bacterium | reverse complement strand
CAGCGGCCTTCACTTCCGGGAGACTGTCGTTGATGAACATTCCCGCACCCGTTTCGCTCCCCGCCAGATACTTCAGTTTGTTTGCCGTTCGCAACGGCGGATAAAACTCGATATGAAAGTGATAGTAATCGTATTGCTCGCCGTCGACGGGCCGCTGATGAATGACCATCATGTAGGGGAACGAAATGTTGAAAAGTTTATCGAACGCAACCAGCAGAGTTTTGAGAATCGCCGCTAGATCAATCTGCTCAGGCGCTGTCAGATCGTCAAGTGCCTGACGGTGACGGCGCGCATAAATGTGCGTCTCGTAAGGCCAGCGCGCGAAGAATGGAATGCACGCCACGAATGAATCATTTTCCGCAACGAGGCGGCGCGTATCGGTCAGTTCGGCTGAGACGACGTCGCATAACAAGCATCGGCCTGTTGTTTTCTGATGCGACGCTGACTGTTCCAGCTCACGCGCAATACGAGGGGGCACAAACGGGTAGGCATAGATTTGTCCGTGTGGGTGATGCAACGTTACCCCGATCGCTTCACCCTTGTTTTCAAAAATGAATACGTATTTGACGAACGGCAACGCGCCGAGTTCACGAAACCGATCAGTCCAAACGTGAACCAATTTGAGAATCTGTTCAACCGGCTCCTGCGCCAGCGACGAATTGTGATTGGGACTGTAGAGAACGACTTCGCAAACGCCCTGCGCCGGCCTCACCGAATACAGTTCACTCCCTTCAACTGCAGGCGGCTCGGGATTCGATTTGAGGCTGGGAAAACGGTTCTCAAAAACCGCAATGTCGTAGTCGGGTTCAGGTACTTCGGTGGGAAATCCGCCTGCCTTCGTCGGACAGAGCGGGCAAAAATCGTCAGGCGGTAAGAACGTACGATCCTGCCGGTGAGTAGCGGTGACCAACCATTCACCAAGCAATGGATTCCACCGCAACTCAGACACTAATCTTCCCTTCGCCACCGACTGGAGCGCAACCGTCCCGGTTGCGACTGTGCAGAGAGCTAACTTGCCAAGCAAGCGAGACGCTTGCGCTCCAGTCCTGATCTCACGTCACTCAGACGCGCTTAGTTAAACTGCATCAGTACGTCTTCGCACTTTGGCTTCTGCTCGCGCGTCGCCTTCAGCCGTTGACGCGATTGCCACTTCCGAACGGTTAGTATCCCCCGAAGCGTCATTCGCATCATCAAACGTGTAGAAGATCAAATACCGTCCGTCGCGCAAATGAATCCGCCGGCGATGCATCTCGTTAACTTCGGGCTCCATTATTTAACGACGCAGTCTCGCGTAATTCCCTCGGCAGGTAAACACGGCGCGATGTCATTCGCTTGCGGTCGCAGATCATCAAGACTCCACGCGGTGATTCTGCCCGCACACGCGAGCCCGCCTTGCTCATTCAATTCGTAACGCAACAAATCGTAGCCGTTATCCGCCAGACCGTAAAATGTGGAGCCGTCACCTGAAGCCAGCAGTTCACGGCCATCCGGCAATAAGTAGATTTCACCCGCTTGAAACATATTCCCTCCGGTCTCGCTCGATAGCTGCCGTCACATACTGCCAGACGCCGCGCGGCCACGCTGTTTGGCATTATGTGCGACATCAGGTGCGGGGAACGTCGCTAGCTGCGCTTCGCGTGGCGCCTCCAACTCGGCCGGTTGCGATTCACTCATAGCCGCCACATAACGTTTAACTGCATCTTCAACCGGCGGCAACAATGTGCCGCGTTCACTGCTCAACGCCGAATACGCCGGCCGTCGTGCGTCAAATCCAAACGACGCTGTCGGTCGTCCTTCAACGCGCGCCGCATCATATCCGGATTCTTCAGCAATCAAGCGAGCGAATTCCAACCACGATAATGCTCCCGTGTTTGCGACGTGCCAGATTCCGCATTCGCCGTCTATCAGCAAATCAAGCGCGGCGTTTACCAGATCGGGAACGAACGTCGGCGAGATCGTAGCATCGCTTGCGGCGCGAAACGTGTCGCCATTGGCTAGCGTCTTCACGACAGCGTGCGCAAAATTGTGGCCGTCCCACGGACCGAAGAACGCGCTGGTCCGCACCACGAGAGCCTTAGGCAGCAACTCCAGGACGAGCTGTTCAGCCTTCGCTTTGCTTGCGCCATAGATATTGATGGGACAGGTTTGATCGTCTTCATGATAAGGACGCCGAATTTTCCCATTGAAAACCAGGTCTGAAGAGAACGTCACGAGGGGAATGGCGCGAGCAGCACAGCCAGCAGCAAGCACTTTCGGCCCGGTAGCGTTTTCCCGGAAACATCTCTGCCGATCGCGTTCGGCTTCATCCACGCGAACGTAGCCGGCTGTGTTCACGACCGCCCAGGGCTCGAATCGATTAAATGCGGACTCCACCGATGCCGGGTCGGCAATGTCCATCTCATCGCGGGTCAACAGGTGATAGGCAAGTCCACGCTGTTCGCAAATCCGTGCAAACGCGCGCCCGAGTGTTCCCGTGGCTCCGGTAATCAACAACGGCGGACTCGATTGGCCGCGCATGTTTAGGCGCCGGTCAATTGCGATGGCCGGATGACGATGTATAACCGGCGGATAACAGAGCCGGTCCAGTCGTTGCCACCAACCGGGTGATTTCAAGGTCGGATGATCGAATTCGTTTCCCGCAGCGAGCGTACGCACCATGCTCGCGAGCGCTGTCGGGCGTGGACTCGGCGAACGCAGATCGAAGAGACCCGGTTCGTAGTGACCGGCATCAACGGTCAGCAGACTATTCCAATCGTAAGCGCCGAAGGCGGACCACGCGGTGACGGCGCGGACGTCAATGCGGTCGCGTCGCGCTTCTTGTGCCGCGTCCCAAATAGTTTTCAACCAGCGCAACTGCTCTTCTCGGGTGCAACC
>JBKPNP010000257.1:0-2072 GCA_046732775.1 Acidobacteriota bacterium | reverse complement strand
CTGGTACGCGAACACGATCTGATCTTTGGTTGGTTCGCGTCGTGGCATACGTTTCTGCCAATGTTGATGGCTTCAGTTAGCGGCAAACCCTCGGTGCTCGTCGTCGGCGGTTATGACGTCGCGAACATGCCGGAGATTGGTTACGGCCACCAGCGCGGCGGGTTAAAAAAATGGGTTAGCCGCAGCACGATGCGATGCGCCAGTCGGCTGGTGACCAACTCCAGTTACAGCCGCGCCGAAGCGATGAAGAACGCTGCAGTTCGTGCCGATCGAATCTCGGCGTTTTATCACGGTGTCCCGGACCGATTCGGCAGCCTGCCGCCGGTAACTCGTGAGCGGATCGTATTAACCGTTGGCAACGTCAACCGTTCAAACCTGCAGCGCAAAGGGCACGAACCGTTTGTGCGCGCCGCGGCGTTGTTATCAGACGTTCGTTTTGTTTTGGTTGGTGACTGGCAGGACGATGCAATCGATTACCTGCGCAGCATCGCCGGCGACAATATTACCTTCACCGGCCGAGTCGATGCCGCCACGTTACTGAATCACTATCGAAATGCTTCGGTCTACGTTCAGGCTTCGCTGCATGAAGGTTTTGGCATGAGTGTGGCCGAGGCCATGTTGGCCGGCTGCGTTCCCGTGACCACGAACGCCGGTGCGCTGTCGGAAGTTACGGGCGAACACGGCGTGCGTTTGCAGTCGACCCAACCGGAAAAAATTGCTGGCGCAGTCGAAACCGCACTCGCGTCTACGCCGGCCAGTCGTGAAGCTATTCGCGCAAGGATTTTGCGAGAGTTTCCCATGAGCCAGCGAGGCGACCAACTACAAAATCTGATTGAGCCTTTTTTGAACGGGCACGCCGCGAATTAAATGACCGATACACCGTTTGTATCCATCATCATGGCCGTGCGGAATGAAGCCGGCTACATTGCGCGAAGTATGGCAGCCGTGCTGGCGCAGGATTATCCACGCGATCGCATGGAGGTAATCATTGCGGACGGTGGCTCCGAAGATGCGACGCGCACAATTATTGAAGCGCTGCAGCTGGAGAACGCAAACCTTCACCTGATTAATAACCCGGGAAAAATCGTTTCGTGCGGACTGAACCTGGCCTTGCGAGAAGCGAAAGGCGAAATCATCGTGCGGATTGACGGTCACTGCGAGATCGCCCCGGATTACGTGCGTCGCTGCGTTGAGCTTTTGCAGGCGGCTGAAGTTGATTGTGTCGGCGGTCCGGTGACGACAGTCGGTGAAACATATACGGCGCGAGTGATCGCCGCGGCCATGAGTTCGCCATTCGGAGTTGGCGGTTCCACATTTCGCGTTGGCGGAAAAGAAGCAGCGTTCGTCGATACCGTTGCGTTTCCTGGTTTCCGTCGCGACACGATGGAACGCAACGGCCCCTTCGATGAAGAACTGGTGCGCAATCAGGACGATGAGTACAGCTACCGGCTGCGCAAAAACGGCGGTCGCATTCTGCTGACGCCACAAATTCAGTCCCGTTATTACAGCCGTGCGAGCCTGCGCAAACTTTGGAAACAATACTTCGAATACGGCTACTGGAAAGTACGTGTTTTGCAAAAGCATTCGCGCCAGATGTCGGGCCGCCAGTTTGTGCCGCCGCTGTTTGTGCTGACATTGCTGTTGCTCTTCCTGACAGCGCCGTTGTTTGTCGTCAGCAAATTGCTCCTCGTGGCGACGCTTGCGGTTTACGCAATCGTTAATCTTGTCGCGGCCTTATTCGTCGCTGCGAGACATGGTTTCGGGCTGCTCGCGTTACTGCCTTTTGCATTCGCAATCATTCATGTTTCCTACGGCCTCGGCTTCCTGTTCGGTATGTTGAGATTTTGGAAGCGGTGGGGCGACCACAGCACACAATCGGCCCACGGTAGGTTGCAGGAATACACCAGCATCTCGTGATTTCGCTGATGAACGAATCCGACCAATTGGATTTCATAAGCGCTGAACGCCGTCGCATTCAGGTCGAATATCAGCGTCGCGAACGCGAAGTGAATTCCGATCGCTATGCCGACTGGCAACCGGCGTCTCAATTCATGCTCGAGGGCCGCAACCGC
>JBKPNP010000256.1:0-4693 GCA_046732775.1 Acidobacteriota bacterium | reverse complement strand
GCTTTACGCTGAGGTCCGCTCCGCGGACTCAGCCTGTCAAAAGTGACAGTTGTGGGCCAATGGGACCACCGCTAGATTCGTCGCGTCTCCACCATTGGGCGACAAAAAGAAAAGGAGATTTTTTCCAGTGAAACATTTAGTAATTCTCGCGGCGCTAATGGTGGTTATGGCACCGGCCGCCGCACTGGCGCAGACCGACGAGTACGTCAAGTTTGAATTTTTTGGCGGTTACTCGTACACACATTTCGACAACCTGTCAGGCGATACAGATATTGTTGCCGTGAATGAAGTGCTCAGCCAAAGGAATAGTCTTAACGGCTTCAACGTGGCGGCAAATTACAACTTCCATCGTTACGTCGGCGCGAAATTTGACTACTCCTACCATTTCCGCGAGGACGAGTTTTCGCGACCGTTAGGCAGCGGTACCGTTGATACTAACCTGCACAATATCCTCGGCGGCATTCAGGTCAAGGACAATTCATTGGAAGGTTCACGCTTTAAACCGTTCGCTCATGCGCTCTTCGGAGTCGCTATACAGAAACTCGACGTCGAGAGTCCGCAACTGGGACCGGTGTTCGGAGTAAGCAGTCTTAGTGCCAACGAAACCAGCTTTGCGATGGCCTTCGGCGGCGGACTGGACATTAAACTGAATAAACATTTTGAAGTGCGCGCGGTTCAAGCGGACTGGAACATCATTCAGCGCGGCGACCAACAAGTGGGAATTCTGCTGGTGCCGACGCCTCACGCCGCCGCCGGGCAGCCGTTCGTGTTGCCGGGTAAGGGGCAAGACAACCTGCGTTTGAGTTTTGGGATAGTAATTCATTAAGGATCTGGGGCCGGCGTCTGCAGCGGTAGTTTGGCTGCAAACAAACGCTTCGGTAAAAAGCTTTGCTTCTTCACGGCTAGTTCAGCGTGAGGAAGCAAAGCTTTTTCTTGTTACGAGGGGCGACACTGGCAAAAGTGACAGTTCCCGCGAGTTCATGTTGCAGGCTAGCTTCTATTCATTGGGAACGACGGTGACGCAGCGGCTGCATGGAGAGGAGCGCCCAGGATGCTTCGACGAAGAGTAATTGCGATTTGTGTTTGTGCTTTTTTACTTGCGCTGCCGGGTGTGGTTGGCGGCCAGGATCAAAAATCCATCGTCGCCAGCGCCAGCGGTCAAGGCACGCTCAGGTTGGGCAAGGAAAAATTCAAGGTCCACGCAGTCGTCGTCAAGCTCCTCGAAGATGGGAAAGCCGAACTCAACCTGTTATCCGATATCACGATCTTCATTCCCGCAGCCTGGTCGCGGGCTGACTCCGCCTCCCGGACGATCGAGCTCACAACTACTGACACCAAAATGGAAGGCGGCGGCCAACTGCTGCTGCGCGACGACGGTAAATCGATTGCCGGCCTCAAGCTCGAGGTGTTCAACCGGATCTCCGGCAAGACCGTGACCGTAGACTTCGTCGCAAAATAACTGACCGGAGCGCAAGGTGACTGGAGAACCGACTGGAGCGCAAGCGTCCCGCTTCCGTTTTGGTTACGTAAGCAGCAACCGGGACGGTTGCGCTCCAGTCCGCTCCAGTCACTACAAAGCCCAGGATTAGACGCATGACGCGGCTGACCCTGGGCTTTCTCTAATACTAAGCGGTGGCGGTGGCGGTTCTGCGATCGCCGCTCGTAGTGACTAAACTAATAAAAAAAGATGGACCGAGGTCGCGCCCCCACGTGCTCCTCGGCCCATCAGGAAAGTGTAGCGGGATGACTCTTGTCGCCAAAGAAGCATCTGTACACCTCCCAGCTTAAGTACGAGCCGCTGGCCACAACTCGCACCAAACATTGCGCCATCACGTAATCCGACTCGCAACGTGCTCGTCCAACCAGAGCACTTTGAGTTTTCGGTTGCGTGACATCATTCCTCCACAGGTCTAGTTGCGATGTTCGGTTCAAGCTGATCTCTACTGCGAGAGCTTGTTAGCCAACGCACGACTATCTTAGCGATGCCGGCCAGCTTGGATACTGTCAATACTTACAGTAGGGCCCACCCGCATCTTTCACTCGTGATTTATCGCCACACTGTCAGAATTGACAGTTATGACGCGTATTGCGCGTCAGTACTATCGCCCCGTTGGTGTGTAGTCGGAGGCGTGTGAGGGCCATGAAAAAACTGTTGCTGCTCGCGGTTCTGGTTTTGGCAGCGCTACCGGTTAGCGCACAAAAGGTAAAAGTGACGTGCGACCGCAACGTCGATCTGACGCGGTACAAAACCTATGGCTGGGCTGATCCGATACCGCCGGGAAATCCAATGGTGCTGCGAACCATCATGAGCGCCATTGATGAGGAGCTGGCAGCGAAGGGCTTAAAACTGGTCGAGGCTGAACCCGAACTGAGGGTGTCTTTCTTTAGCAGTACCGAAAGCGATCTGCACGTGGACTATCCTTCCATGTCCAATCCCACCGCGCCTTCGCTGTCGAATGTGATTCCCGCCGGCTCGCTTAGCTGGCCGATAACCAAGGGAACACTTGCAGTCGGTCTGGTGGATACAGCCACGAAGAACAGTGTGTGGCGCGCAACCGCAAGCCATACGCTCGAGAACGGACCGACGGGTAATCCCACCAAAGATGCGAAGACCGTCGAGAAGCCGATCAGAAAAGCCGTGGTCAAGATGTTCAAACAATTCCCACACCCGAAATAGGATGTTCGACAAACTTCAGTTTGTCGTTTCGGGAAACACGACAAGCTGAAGCTTGTCGGACATAAGAGCGAAGGAATCAAAACAGAATGCGACAATCTCTCTGGCTGCTGACACTTGTCCTGGCGATGACGACCCATGCCAGTGCACAAAGCCCATCCGGTCGGACCAACAGTGAGGTTGAAGTCCGAGCGACCTTCTCAGTTCCTTCAGGCGACGCAAATTTTTCCGGCACGACCAGCTCGGGCTCTACACTCGATTTCGCAAGAGACTTTGATTTCAAGAACGAATGGGGTTTCCAAATCCGTTACGCCTATCGGACCTCGAGCGGGAAACATAAATTCGTGGTTGACTACGACGACACAAGTTGGGCCCGCGATACGATTCTGAGCCGCAGTTTTACTTTTCGAGGGGAAACGTATGTTGCGAACGCCGCCATCGCGAGCGACCTTAAACTCAGAACAGTTCGCGGTATGTACGCTTACCGCTGGGGAACCGAAAAATTCCGCATTGGCCCGATGGTCGACATGGGGATAATAACCACTCGCCTTGAACTTACAGGGACCACAAATAATGGCGTGCGAAGTAATGAGGGTTCGATCTCCAAGTTTGCCGCAACCATCGGTTACGACCTGGATTACGATCCGACTCCGCAGATAAATATCTTTAACAACCTCGGCGCAATCGTTTTTCAGGGCCAACGTTTCCTGCACGCCGAGGGCGGTGTTAAGTATTTCCCGACGCGCTATTTTGGCGCCACCGGCGGGTACAAGTTTGGACGTTATAAGCTTGAAGACGAAGGAAACTTCCTCACTGTGAGAGAACACGGTCCGTTTGTTGGCGGCGTCGTTCGTTTTTGAGTCCACGTGTCTCCGGGCTGATCTCCCGCGGCCCGCACCGCTTCAGATTCAGGCTCCTCCTCCTGTCAAAAATGCCAGTTTGCCGCCGGCGAGAGCAGACCTAACCTCAGTGGGCTGATCAGAGCACAGCAGAGGCATAGCTTATGAGTTGGCGTCGGCGATATGAGTTCCGGCTCTATGTGCGGAATGCGATTTGGATTTGGCCAGCGGCCAGTATCCTCGCTGCACTGTGGTCTGTCGTACTGCTCAACCGTCTCGACCGCGCGATGGCGTGGCAGATCAACATAAGCGTGGAGACGGCGCGAACGATCCTGGGCACCGTCGCAGCTTCGACGTTTACCCTTGTGGTCCTGGTTTCGTCTGCCGTGCTGGTCGCGGTCCAGCTTGCCAGCGCACAACTGACGCCGCGCATCATCAGCATGATCTACCGCAACCGCTACCGGAAATTAGCGCTCGCTGTTTTTGTCTATACGTTTACGTTCGCGGTGGCAGTTCTCATTCGCATCGAAGATTCGGTGCCAATGTTGTCCGGATACGTGGCGGCCTACGGCTTTCTGCTGAACATCGCGCTGTTCATTTTCTTCATTGACGGAATGGGAAAAACGCTCCGTCCGAGTTCAGCTCTGCGGCTGATTGGGCTGGCCGGTCGCGAAGTGATCGGCACCGTCTATCCTTTGAAACTGAAAGAAGATGTCATTTTCCCCGAGCCAGGCGAGATTATTGGCGACTCAAAACCGCGAATCGTACTGAATGTTTTCGACGGCGCGGTTTTGGCCTTTGACCTCAAGGGTCTGGTGGCACTCGGCGCACAGTGCGACTGTTTAATCGAACTGGTACCGCAGGTGGGGGACTTCATCGCCATTGGAGATCCACTCTTTCGACTCTACGAGGATAATCAGAGTCTGACAGACGAACAGCTGCAAAATTCGGTAGCCATCGGACAGGAACGCACGCTCGATCAGGATCCGATGTTTGCGTTTCGAATTATCGTGGACGTCGCCAGCAAAGCACTGTCTCCGGCCATAAACGATCCCACCACCGCTGTTCTCGCGATCGACCAGCTTCACCACCTGCTGCGAGACATCGGCAAACGCTATCTGGCGGAAGGCACAGAAGTGGATCGCGCAGGTCGCGTTCGGCTTTTATATCGCACGCCGAA
>JBKPNP010000255.1:0-6054 GCA_046732775.1 Acidobacteriota bacterium | reverse complement strand
TTGAGGCAGTTAAAGCCCTGATCGACGCCGGAGCGAAAGTAAATGTTCACAACAAACAGGGACGGACTCCATTGATAGAAGCCGCGTCAGAAGGTTTGGTAAACATCGTGCGCGCGCTCGTGCTGGCAGGCGCCGACATCAACGCGAAGGACGAAGATGGCAGGACAGCTCTCTCCATCGCTGAAGAGCACAATCATTCAGCGGTGATCAGGTTTCTCCGGTCGAAAGGTGCGACGGAAACCGCGCCGGAACCAGAGGAGGGAGTCGGAAGTGGAGAAGGAAACAATTAAGGCCCGAAGGGCCGGCGGTTAATAGCCACGCCCGTGAGGGCGTGGACTCATCGGGCAAAATGATGATTGAGCGCCGAAGGTGCGGCAGTTGTTCCTCCGTTAAGTTCTAGTTCCAATAAATGCAACGTCGCACCTTCGGCGCTCAATCCGTCGCGTGCCTCTTTCCCACGCCCTCACGGGCGTGGCTATTAACCGCCGGCCCTTCGGGCCTTGCAAGCAGTCGCTCGTTCGATCCGAGTTTCCCGTCCGGTGTGTTACTCTAAGCTCGCCCCCACAGTAGACTACTCAGGAGGATTTCATGGCAGACGACGAGAAGAATACATGCAAGAACCCGGTGTGCAGCTGCCCGCCGCAACCCGACGGGAAATACTGCAGCGCTTCATGCGAAGGCGCCGGCAAAACAATTGAACTCGACTGCGACTGTGGTCACCCGGAATGCAGCGGAAACTTTTAGTAGTTCCCTCGCATGCGTAACAAAAGAGGCGCCTCATCGCGCCTCTTTTATTTTTGCCACTCACAACTTCTAACCGGCGTTTGCCAAACTCAAAAACTGCGCCGCCAGCTTGGGACCGGTCCCCTCATCTTCATGTTTGAAAAACAAGAAAGTCTCTTTCCAGTTCTGCGCGCGAATGCGTTCGACCCAGGCAGCCAGATTCTCCTCCGAGTAGTTCACGCGACGCAGGCGCAGGTATCCCCAGTCGGCCGTCTTATCGATGTGTGTCGTCGGCAAATCGTCGGTGTCAGATACAACCAGCGGTCGGTTCTGGCTGCGCAGTAACTCCAGCACATCGTCGTCGAACCATTCCGGATGTCGAAACTCGAACGCAGCGGGTGTCGCAGGCGGGAGTTGCGCGAGAAAACTTTCCAGTCGTGGTAAATCCTTTTTCATGTTTGGCGGCAATTGAAAAAGGATTACGCCCAATTGCTCACCTAACACCGAGGCTGTCTCGAGAAAATATTTGGTTTCCTCCGCGGTTTCTTTGAGGCGTTTGAAGTGAGTGATTCGTTGCGAGGCCTTGAGCGAAAACCGGAAACCGGGCGACACTTGCTGCTGCCAATTCTGCAACATCTCAGCCTTCGGCATGCGATAGAAAGTAGCGTTAATCTCAACGGTGCTCAGCCGCTCCGAATAGTAACGGAGCATTTCTTTCGCCGGAATCTTTTCCGGATAAAAGCTGCCCTTCCATTCCTTGTAACTGTAACCGCTGGTGCCGACGTAAAGAGTCATGGGAGATCATTCCAAGGGTGGAATTAAACTGTCCAGGTTCGGGAGGATCTTCGGCAACTCATTTTTAGCAGCTGCCCAAATGATGCTTAATTCGATTTCCGCGTATTTATGAGCCAGAATCACCCGAATACCCTTGATGTCTTTCCATGGAATTTCGGCATGGGCTTCCTGCATGGAGATTGAAACGCGGCCAGCGGCTTCTCCGAAAACTTCCAGCTTCCGTTCGACGGCGGAATGCAGCATTTCATTGTTGCAGAATTCTTCGTAGTTTACGTCTTGTGTCCATTGCACTACATCCCGCGCTGCCTCGCGCATATCCCACAAGTACGCTGCGTCTCGGTCTTCAGGAAGCATAGACAATCTCTCGCGAACTGAGAATTTCCCGACGCCTGAACGGATTACGTAAGCCCCTAATATCAACGATATCAGCATTGCGACCAAGAAGCGCAGATAACTCATCTCGCATACGCGACAGATCCAGCAGACTCCAATTGGCCTCCGGCGCAAACTTCACCAGAACATCAACGTCACTGTCTCCTCGGAAATCGTTTCTTAGTACAGACCCGAATAAAGAGAGTTCGGAGATTTTCCAAGTTTGGCAAAAAGCGGCAAATGAATTTGAGGATGTTCCCAAGCGACTATTCATTCGTACTCCTGACTCAGCCCTCAGTAGCTTAGATCGTCCGTAGCTTACAAAAGCCGGCGTGTATGCAAGCTGTCGTTGGCGCGTCAAGGTGATTGTATGGTAAACACAGGCGCACGTTGAAGGAGATTAATGAAAAGATTTTAGCTCAGTTATGACATTAACAACTAAAAACATCGAGTCGCTGCAGGTCGAAGAACGTCTCTTCCCGCCGCCGGCTGAGTTCGCTAAAAACGCCGTCATAGATTCCGAGCAACTGGAAGCCCTGCGACAGGAAGCGCGCGACAACCCCGAGCCGTTTTGGGCGCGTATGGCCGAAGAGCTTCACTGGTTCAAGAAGTGGGACACAGTTTTAAAATGGGAGCCACCTCATGCTGAATGGTTCGGCGGCGGGAAAATTAATGCCTCTTACAACTGTCTCGATCGCCATCTCGGAACGCCGCGGCGTACCAAGCCTGCGCTTATTTGGGAAGGTGAGCCCGGCGACCAGCGCACACTTACCTACGAAGAACTCCATTCCGAAGTTTGCAAGTTTGCGAATGTCTTGAAACAGCAAGGCATCGAGAAAGGCGATCGCATTGCACTGTATCTGCCGCTCATCCCCGAGCTGGCGATCGCGATGCTCGCTTGCGCCCGTCTAGGCGCGACGCACTCTGTAATCTTTGGCGGATTCTCCAGTTCAGCTCTGGTCGATCGCATCAATGATGCGGGTTGTAAGTTGGTAGTAACCGCTGACGGCGGCTGGCGGCGCGGCAACGAAGTGAAACTGAAGGTTGCAGTAGATGAAGCGCTGACAGAAACACCTTCGGTTGCATCCTGCGTCGTCGTTCGGCGCACCGGCGGCGATGTCGAGATGAAGGACGGACGCGACTTCTGGTGGCACGAGCTGATGGCCACGGCGGATGCAGAGTGCGCGGCGGCGGAGCTCGACAGCGAGCACCCGCTTTACATTCTCTATACTTCAGGTACGACTGGAAAACCGAAAGGCATTCTTCACACCACCGGCGGCTACCTGCTGCAAACGCACCTCACGACCAAATGGATCTTCGATCTCAAAGACGACGACGTCTACTGGTGCACCGCTGACATTGGTTGGGTTACCGGCCACAGTTACGTTGTTTACGGACCGCTTTCGAATGGCGCCACCGTCCTTATGTATGAAGGCGCTCCAAACCACCCGCAACCGGATCGCTTCTGGGACCTAATCGAACGGCATCGCGTCACGATTTTCTACACTGCTCCGACCGCTATTCGCGCGTTTATCAAGTGGGGCGACGGGTGGCCGGCAAAGCACGATCTTTCGAGTCTGCGACTGCTAGGCACGGTGGGGGAGCCGATCAACCCGGAAGCATGGATGTGGTATCACCGCACCATAGGCCGCAGCGCGTGTCCCATTACCGATACCTGGTGGCAAACCGAAACGGGCTCAATCATGATTGCGCCGCTTCCGGGCGCCACGCCGACGAAGCCCGGTTCCGCTACCAAGCCGTTTCCGGGAATTGAAGTCGACGTGTTGACGCGGGACGGCGATCCGGTGGGCGCGAACGAGGGTGGCTATCTCGTCATCAAGCGACCCTGGCCCTCAATGCTGCGCACAATCTGGGGCGACGACGAACGCTATCGCGAACAATACTGGTCACAACTGGAGAACATTTACTTTGCCGGCGATGGGGCGCGTCGTGACCAGGATGGTTATTTCTGGATCATGGGACGCATCGACGACGTGATCAATGTTTCCGGCCATCGTCTCGGCACTGCTGAAATCGAAAGCGCGCTGGTGTCGCATCCCGCGGTTGCTGAAGCAGCGATCGTGGCCCGGCCGGATGAATTGAAAGGTTCGGCGATCGTCGCGTTTGTGACGCTCGAAGGTTCTCACAGTCCGTCACCGGAGTTGAACGCGGAGTTAGCCGCGCACGTGACGAAGGAAATCGGCGCCCTCGCGCGTCCCGAGGAAATCCGTTTCACTGACATGCTGCCGAAGACGCGCTCCGGAAAAATCATGCGTCGCCTGTTAAGAGAGATCGCCACCAGCGGCACCGTCGCGGGTGATGTCACCACGCTCGAAGATTTTTCAGTACTGGAAAAGCTTCGCGCCGAAGAAGAATGAGTTTCGAGTTTCGAGTTTCAAGTTTCGAGTTTCACATTTCAAGTTTAAAAAGGTACGGTCGCTTAATTTCGATCGGGAAGTCCAGGAGTTTGTTTGAACGCGGAACTCGAAACGCGGAACTCTGAACTCCAAACTCGAAACGCGGAACTCTGAACTCCAAACTCGAAACCCGGAACTCGAAACTTCCGAGCGACTTTTAGTCGCAAACGTTATAAACTGCCGCTGCTCTTGCCCGACAAGGAGTTACAAAAAATGGCCCGCCCAATGGAAACAGACAGTCGTTCCGGACCTCGTTATCTCGTCTCCTTCGCCGTGCGCGCCGAATGGGACGATGCTGGTGGCACGCACATTCTGTCCGAAGGCACCACCGAGAATGTGGGACCTGAAGGCACGCTGGTTCACCTGCCAAAAAAATTACCCGACGTCGGCAGTCGTGTTCGTTTGGAAGTGCACAGCGAAGACGGCAAGTCGCTGCAGGTGGTGGCCGAGGTTCTGCGCATTGAGCGCAATCCCGGACATCCGCTCGCCGCGTTGCAGTTGTTGGGTGAAACAGAAGAATGGAAAGGGTTGATCTGGGAACCCGCTGCTCCGCGCGTCGCACCGCCGCCCGCTCCAGTTGAAGACGATGAGGAAGACGACGAGGATCAGGACGAGTTCGCCAACTAACAGGAGTCTGAGATGACTACACCCGACGTCACCTTACCCGACCACGAAAGGCGAAAGTTTCCGCGTTATTACGTCAATACCCGGCTAACCCTGGCAATCGAAGACGAGAGTTTGAAGGAATCGATCGGACTCGGCGAACCGTCTGATATCAGTCTTGGTGGGCTGCGTGTTTCGAACCTGCCGGCCTGCCCGAATGTCAGAGTCGGCGACCAGCTCGGGCTGCTGTTGGTCGACCAGGAGGAAGCATTGTCGCTGCACGGCGAGGTCGTACATCACGCCACCCCCGACACGTTTGGCGTTGAGTTCCGGAGCATTACGGCCGCCGATCAACTCGCAGTTGGCGGAATCATCCGGCGCCTCTATCATTAAACCGAATCCCGATTGCACCAGATGAGTGAACTTAAAGACGCGCCGTCTACGAGAATCCCAGCCGACTCGACCTGGCCGCAGACGCGCGTCGTGCTGCGTGTGATCCTGATTGTGCTCATTGTAGCGATCACGCTGTGGATCATCATTAAGTTGACCGGCGTGATCCTGCTGCTGATCCTTTCGATCTTCTTCGCTTACTTCGTTTCACCCCTGGTCGAGTTCCTCAGCCGTCCCATCAACGTCGGGGGACGAAAACTGGCGATCCCGCGCGCCATCGCAATCGTGCTCTCTTACTTATTGATCGTTGCCGCGATTGTGTTGGGAATCTACGTGCTGGCGCCGCGCCTCGCCAACCAATTCCCTGAGTTCACGGAACGCGCACGTTCTTACTGGGCGTCTTTCGGCAGTACGCTTCAGGGTTGGGTCGAGTATTTTCGCGCGCACCGCGTGCCGACGCCGCTGCTCGATACAGTTAACGGCGCGATTCCGCGTGTCATTGAAAACGTTAGCGCGACGGTGAGCTCAATGCTCGCGAGTGTGGCGGGCTGGGTGATCTATATTCCGTGGTTAATACTGATTCCGGTGCTGAGTTTTTTCTTTCTCAAGGACGTTGAAACTTTCAGACGTTCGGCGCTGCAGATGTTGCCTCGCGGCCGCTGGCGCTGGCGCGGCGACGAATTTTTTCAGGACATCAATAGCACCTTAGCTGCTTATATTCGCGCCCAACTTACCGCCTGTCTGTTTATTGGTG
>JBKPNP010000254.1:0-3846 GCA_046732775.1 Acidobacteriota bacterium | reverse complement strand
CCGCGTTGTTGCACTCCTTTTGGAGGCAGGCCTAAGGACGTTGCCAACTCCGGATCCGGCTTCGCAATGTCTTCGTCACCATGTTTGCTCGCAAGCCAGCGATTGAAAGTCCGCGTAACCGCGCGCCGCTGTTGCGGCGATGCTTGCGCCACGAACGCCGTGCGCAGATCGTCCAGTTCAGCAATGTCGAACAGATGCGTGCGATAGTAGTCTCTGAACGCCGCAGTTACTTTTTCTTCTCCCAGCGATTTTTGCAACTCAACAAACATCAACGCCCCTTTAGTCGCAACCACCGCGGCGTATTGAAACGTATTGCGGTAGTCGCGGGCGGCGCGATTCGCGTCCATGTCGTCGCCACCGAAAGTTCGATAGAGCCGGTAAACTCCCTGTAACTGATCCTCACAAACGGCGTTCGCTTTCATGGCTCCGTACGTCTCGCGAAAATAGAGCAGCGCAGACCAACTTGCCATCGCTTCGTCGAGCACCGGTTCGCGCGCCGGATTGTTTCCGACTGCATTGCCCCACCATTCATGTGCGACGAGGTGAGCGACGCTCCACTCCAGACTCTCTTCCACCGAAGGCCGCTGCTCGCGAATAATTTCGGGTAGGTTACGCATCGCCGGTGAATCGAAGTCGACGTAATAAGCGCTGGCGATCACTTCGAGACCGGCAAACTGATTGCTGCCGAGTCCGGCGACTAGCGGAGCTTCGGCAATGCTGATTTCCTTGAAGGGCAACGGACCAAATTTGGCAGTGAAAACTTTAACCGCGGTCTCAGCCATCGTGAGTACGCGTTTCCCAATGCGTTCGTGTTCCGGCACAAAGATCGTTCGCAGCGTAGTGTCCCCAACCTGGACCTGTTCTGAACGCAGATTGCGGCCGGCGATGATCGCAAAGTCGCGTAACCCGTTAGCCGCAAACGTCGTCGTTTCGGACGTCTTGTCTATTTGGCCGGCTGACGAATACACCGCGACGCCCGCCGGCGCCGTCACCTTAACTTCGTAATCCGCCGCTTCATTGAAGATGCTATCGCCAACACCGGAATCCAGCCGCCGCACCCAGTCATCACCATCCTGCACGACCAGTACCGGGTATGGCGTGCCGAGCAGCATGACACCGCGACAACGAAAGTTCAGATCACGCGGACGCCGCGTTTCGCGATCGCCACGAAGCGCCGCGCTCACCTGCTGAACGACATGGGAAGTGAGACCGGTTTCGTCCGGATCGACTTCCGGAACTACTCCGCGGAATCCGATAACGACTTCCGCTGAGTTGCGTGGTGCAACCGGTTCACGAAGATTGACGCGAAGCGTTGTACCCTGATCGTCGATCGAGTAAGTCAGTGGCTTCGCGTCGCTCACGGAAGTGACCTCAGTTATCTCGAGGCGCGGATCTTCATTCTCGACGGCGGGTGCGGCGGCAGCGGCGGGTAGATCCTGATCCGGCCGGAAATTCGAATACAGATGAAAGTAGATTACAGCCGTCGCATGATCGCCATGATTCACCCAGGTGACGTGCTCAGAACCCGTGTAGGAGAGTTCATCGAAATTGATGTTCAGTTGAATGCGGTAGGTATGGGGCTGAAATTTCTGGGGTTCAGAAGTTTGCGCGGTCGCGATAGATCCGATAGCGACGAACAACACCCCTACGCAAAGCGTCAACGGCCAGACAGCGTGGGCCCGCGAGTGGGCTGCGGCGCGGCGATAGTGGGAATTGCTCATTGCCTCTGGATCTAAAAACACTTGACGCGCGCGAGTTAGGATCAGCGACCGCGTCGACCGCCCCGCACTTCTCTTATCGTGATAGATCGAATGATGTCGCCGCGCTGGATTTCATCGACCACGTTCATCCCCGAAACGACATTGCCAAAGACGGTATAGCCACCGTCGAGATGCGGCTGCGGCGAGTGTGTTACGAACCACTGCGAACCGCCCGTGTCTTTGCCGGACAGCGCCATGCCGACAGCGCCACGTTCATAAGGCACCTCATTAATCTCGCAGCGTATTTGATAACCAGGCCCACCGTTGCCGTCACCACGCGGGTCCCCGTCCTGAATTACGAAATTCGGCACGACGCGATGAATCGTAATGCCATTGAAGTAACGACGATTCGCCAGCTGGATAAAATTATCGACATTTAAAGGAGCCGCTTCAGGCAATAGCTCGATGGTGAACGCGCCGCGCGACGTGTCTACAACCGCATTGAACCGGCGACCGATTCGATCAAGCGCGCGCTCGTAGTCGGCAGCGGTGTTTCGCGTTTGCACTTTGCCGATGTGAATCGACAAATCGCCCGTGCCGTTTGCTTTCAGCAGGTTGACGGCGCGGCGACGAATCAAATGATCAGGGTGACCGAGGACGGTGGCTATCGCCTGGTTTGCCTTCTCGTTTTTTTGCTTGGCAAGCGCATCGAGAATCGACAAAGCCGCATCGTTCAAGTCCTTATCGGCCAGCGCAACTGGAAGCGCCGCGATTAAGGCGCGGCTGTTTGTTTCGTCAGGAGGCAGATCACCTAGCAAGTCGGCGGCAGTGCCGCGCACCACAACGTCTTGTTCCTTCAGGTGTGCGCGTAAGACATCGTCAAGATTGTGAGGCTTGAAGGCCGCGTAAGCGCGGAGCACATCGGGCATCGCATTCTCGGAGTGGACCGCCAAGAAGGTATTGATCTTCAAACCCGAGTTGCGATAGTCGAGCATCCCGCGCAGGATTTCCGCCGCGTTGCTACGCTGAGCCTTAATGTCCGGGATCGTATCCGGCAACGCTGCCATTTCGCCGAGTCCCTGGGCCAAACTTGACGCTGCGCGCCAATTAGTCAGCAACACTCTTTGTGCTGCGACTTTTGCGGCCTCCTGCTTACCAAGTTCGTTCAGGTACTTCGTTGCTGACAAACGAACGAGCGCCATTTCGACTTCGGGCGCTGTGCCTCCGACGCGGTCGTGCAAATCGTTCAACCAGCTGGACACTTCATCATCAGGTATTCCGCGTTCGATGTTCCCGAGGGCGGTAGCAACTTCGAGCCGTTCGTTTAGCTTCGCGCCTTCGCGTTCACTTGTTACCGGATAGGCCGCGAGCAGCGGCTTCACGGCGCGGTTGTCCTTCAATGTTCCAAGCGCCTTAATCGCACTGACGCGCACCCGCAAGTCAGTATCTTTCAACGCCCGATCCAACAACGCAGCGAACGACTGTTTGTCTTCCGTTATGCCCAACACGCGCGCCGCGTTCGCGCGCACGATCGGGTCAGCATCCTGCGTCAGAAGTTTTCGCAGTTCATTATTTCCGTCGTTAAGTTTCAAGCGGGCGAGCGTATTGGCGGCATCGGCACGAACACGCGCGTCCGCGTAGGTTAGAAAGTCGGCCACTGCCGGACCCGCATGATCGGGTTTCGCTCGCAGCACTGCGGTGAGTCCGAGCAGCACTGTGGGGAGATCCGATGCTGCGCGTCCCCGGCGCACTAAAGACAAAGCGCTGAGTATCGCAGCGCCAATTTGTTTCTGACGCGGCTCCTCTTCTTTCGGTAGCGCCGCCGCGATCTTCCCCAGCGCCTCGAGCGCGCGCCCGTGGTCTAGAGAATTACCGTTATGTTTCAGGACTGCTAACAGCGCGTCAGTTGCGAGGGGAGATTCAATTTCCCCGAGCGCAAATGCCGCCATCGTCCGCACTTCCGGCTCGCTATCCTTCTCCATTAACGCAATTAAATCCGGCACCGCAGCCGCGTTGCCGATACGTCCTGCGGCGAGTGCCGCCCTCTCTCGCACGTTTGCGTTTCGCGCCCTGAACAAATCGCGCACGGTGTCGTCAAACAGACGTTCATCTTCTGCTCGAACGATTCGCAGCAACAGCAGTTTAG
>JBKPNP010000253.1:0-1652 GCA_046732775.1 Acidobacteriota bacterium | reverse complement strand
GGACCCGCGTAATCGCCGGGAATGAAAAGCAGGATGCACAGCATAATCAGCAGCTCAACGCTGATCAGCATCATGCCGATGCTCATGCCGGCTTTCAGTGGGATTGCATAAAGCGGAAACGGCTTGCCTTCGAGACTGGCGAACGCCGTGCGGGAGTTGGCAAACGTGTTGACGCGAATGCCAAACCAGGCCACGCCGTAACTGCCGGCAATGCCGACGAGGCTGAAGGCGAGGATGATCGCAACGCGGAAAGGCTCCATGCGCGACAGCACGCCGAAATAAAGAATGATGATGATGCCGATGAAAATCTCAAGAATCAGAATGAACTTGCCCTGCGTGATCAGGTAGGTTTTACAAGTTTCGTAAATGAGCTCCGAAATCTCACGCATAGCGCGATGGACGGGGAGCTTTTTCAAGTTCATGTAAATCGCGAGACCGAAGAGCAGGCCGAGCATGCAAACGACCAGTCCAATCAGCAACAGATTGTGACCGTTAACGCCACCGAAAAAGGTAACGTCACGAAGGTCAGGAAGTATCAGGTTTGCTTCGCCGCCCTGATGCTGTCCAAACGCAGGCGCGGCAGAAACGGCGAGACCAGCCAGGACTGCGGTGGAGGTCAACGCGGCACGACGGGTTCGCCGCACCAGAGCTGAGAGCCTCGCGCCGAGTGTGTTGACGGACATGTTTCTGATAAGCAGTGCTGCCGAGCAAACGGTTAGCAGGCTGATAAATGAGATCAGCGATAGTTCCACGATTGTGTGATTCCTTTCCGGTCGTTTAATAGCGGAGATGTGCGTCCTTGCGATATTCACAATTCAACACAGCAACTGGCTTCCAGTGCGCATAGTGTCGAGGGGGACTGCTCGCAAGAATCGCGTATTATTGCCGATTTTTGGCCAGACTGTCCAACGGAGGCGGTGCGGTTGAGATCAGTGGTGCGTTACCAACAAGTCATGGGGAGGAGAGGAGTTGGAGCGGTCGTTGGTTAATAGCCACGCCCGTGAGGGCGTGGGAAGAAAGACACCAAACCGGATCGAGCGCCGAAGGGGCGACAGTCCAAACATTTCGGCTAGAAGTTAACGGAGTTCAACTGCCGCACCTTCGGCGCTTCTGCATGAATCAAGCGTCGAGTCCACGCCCTCCCGGGCGTGGCTATTCACTGCCGGCCGTCTGGGCCTAGGGATTGACGATTTGCGAGTGCGGATTGTTGATTGGGTTTATCGCGATACGCGAATCCGAAATCGCCAATCGACAATCTGCATCGTTAAGCTTCGGCGAGTTCGGCGATCGGTTCCGGACGTCTACCTATCCCTAACCAACGCCTGATCGAGTCAATCAAAATCACAACCGCCGCCAGCATGATAATCGCAGTGAAGGAAATATTAACGTAGCCGAGGGTTGCGGTTTCCGGCTTCTGCGCCAGCGGCCAGAAAATGTCGGTAATCGATTTCCAGCCCGCCACGAACGTGGTGCTGCCGACAAAACTCAGCGGCAGGATTGTTACCCAACTGTAACGCGCGCGGCCGGAGTTAATAATCATCGTCGTCGCCACACACAGCGCGACGGAAGCCAGCAGTTGATTGGCGATGCCGAACATCGGCCAGATAGTCGAAATAGATCCCGACCAGATGAACGCCGCCCAGGCGGCTACG
>JBKPNP010000252.1:0-10372 GCA_046732775.1 Acidobacteriota bacterium | reverse complement strand
CGGCGACGGCCGGAGCTAAAGTCTTTTCATCACACACATACCACGCTTGCACGTCAGCTTCGCTCTTGATGTTTACCCGTCCGAGTTCAGCCGCCATCTTCGTATCCCCAATTCGTTCTTTGATGAGGTTGAGATCACGGGGCGTTTTGCTGCCGACTAACAATAAATCTTTGCCTCTCCACGCACCTTCAACACGAAAGACGCGGACGTAAGGAAACGTTTCGTGAAAAGTCGCCAGGGCTGAGCGCAGGCTCTCCGTCGAGAGTTGGTAAATTTGTAACCACTGAACAAAGATGCCGTCGTCAGTCAGACGGTCGCGACCCAGTTGAAAAAATTCGCGCGTGAAAAGATTAGCGACTCCCGGGACCCATGGATGGCTTGGCTCGCTGACTATCATGTCGTAACGGTTCGGCGTAACGCGCAGGTAAGTTCTCGCGTCATCTATGATCAGGTGCATTCGCGGATCATTAAGCGGGTGGTTATTGACGTGCTCAAAAAACCGCGAGCCGTTTACCGTCGCCGGTTCCAGCTCGAGACAATCGATCGACTGAATTGGCGATTGCAGCATCGACCCAGCCGTAACCCCGGTGGCATACCCGACAATCAGGGCGTTATCCAACTTCGGCGCCAGCAGCAACGGCATCTGGCCCAGCATCACCTGCGTCGCCATGTCGTCGCGGTCAGACGCATTCGTCCTGCCGTTAATCGCCATCGAAGTTATGTCCCAATCTTTGCGGACGGTAACCGTTGAAGTGGTTCCCTCCTCATACATCAGCAGCTCATGAATCTCGGGCCCGCGCCGTTGCACCTCACCGTCTTCCACTGAACCGCGTGTTTTCGAGAGCACGCGCACGAGGCTGTCGTAGGCGCCAATTGAGAGATCCGCCAGGTTCATTCGCGGCGCGGCAAAAAACAACATGAGAATAATGACTACTATCGCGCCCGCGGTCGCGGCTCGCCGAAGATCGCGATCGCGGGCGACCGCCGGCGGTTGATAGGCTACACCTGCTACCACCACGCACAGTGCGGCTGCAAACAGGATCGTGAAACGAGTACTGAAATTTGGAATCAGCACAAACCCGGTGAGAAAAGCGCCGCTGATCGCGCCGATAGTGTTCACTGCGTAACTGCGCCCAACGAGCTGCACCGATTGATCAGACGAACGCGTCCCTGCCCACACCAGCACCAGCGGCATGACCATTCCCATCATGAACGCGGGAATTAACAGCAGCAGTGCTACCGAAAAAATCTGCAGCGCCAGCAGCCCACCCCAACTCTGCACGTGGAAACGCAAACCCAGCGTTATCAGCAGCGTGGGAATCTTGTTGGCCATGATCAGGCTCGCAAAGAGACTGACGGCGGTGACGAGTTCGATCCACATCGCCGCCGACCGTAACTTATTCGCGAGTTTGCTACGGGCGATTACATAAGCGCCGCCCGACAGCCCCACCAGGAAGAGTGCAACAACAACACTGAAAGCATAGGTGCTGGAGCCGACAATCATCGTCAGCATCCGCGTCCACGCTACCTGCGTGCTGATGGTCACGAACCCGGAGACGAAGGCGCATGCCAGCCAAAACCTCGCGCCGCCGGCGTCGCTGGTGACGTCTGCATTCGCCAGCGCCGGAGTTAAACGTTCGGATTGGATGGCGTCTCGTGCGGCTGCGTCGATCTGGCGTTCAGCGAGGATGGAGACAACACCGATGATGATGTTAATGGCTGCGGCCGTGTAAATCGTGGCGCGCACGCCAAGAATCGGAAGTAGGAAAAACCCGGCGGCGATCGTACCGAAGATCGCTCCGGCTAAGTTGCGTGTGTAGAGTTTGGTGACCGACGTTGAAGTCGGACCCGATGCCCGGAGCAGTGCCGCCGATAGCAACGGTAACGTCGCGCCCATCAGGGTAGTCGGCACGAGCAGCATCAGGCACGAAAGCACGAAGCGCCACAGGCTGAAAGCGAAAAAGCCTGGATGAAACTGTTGCCAGATCACCGCGTAAAGGTTGTCAACGAGGGTGAATAGCAGCGGCACTGCCAACGCGTAAACCGCGATGCCGATCTCGAGCAGGCCATAAGCGCGCACCGGTCGAGTGATGCGTGAACCGAAGCGACCGGCGAGTGCGCTGCCAAGCGCAAGCCCACCCATGAAGGCGGCGAGCACGGTGCTGACGGCGAGCGTCGTACCGCCAAACACGAGTCCGAGCATACGCGCCCAGAGCACTTCGTAAATGAGCCCGGTGGCGCCCGACAGAAAGAAACAGGCGGCAACGAGCTTAAGAATTTTTGCTGAATAGGTGTGACGGGGAATGGATCCGGCGACGTGCTCGAGCGTGGACATCAAATGCTACTCCCGACAGAGAAATTGATCTGGCAATTGCTGAGGCGGGGCCACTGGCAGATCACTATAGCATTAGTCGACTAGCCGCAGTCACCAACATTTTTATGGCTACGGAGTCCTGCGGCTCCAGCACTCACGCGGCATGGGGCAGTAGCCCGACAGTCATGGAGGGCTACGCTAAGCGCAACCCTGATGGTCTGCAGGCCGATCGCTCAACCACCAAGCTTGAGTGACAACGTCGCCTGTCGGGCTACTGCACCTCGCGTAGCGGCGCATACACTTTGGCGCTTTTTTGGCTTACGCGCTCAAACGTGGATGACATGAGACGCGCGCCAGATTTTCGCCGGAATGGAACCGAGTGGAGCAGTAGTCAACACAATCGCGTAGTCTTCGTCAAAAACGTTTTCGTCCGTAATCGCATCATGATCGAGCATAGACGTCGATACCTCACTTTCCGGAACAGCTACCTGCGGACTAACCAGCGCCAGTCGGCGCAGGCAGTCGTACAGGTGTTTCAACCCGCTGCCATAGCGGCCGCGTTCATCGCCGAGCATCAAACGAACTTCGGCGCGCTCATCGACGAAGTGCTTCAAAAGCGAAGCCGCCTGAACGACGCCCGCTTCAAATCGCCTGCAGAAATGTTCCTCATCACCCTCTGAGAGGTCACGCGTATCGAGTGCAACCGTGATGCGTCGTTCATCCTCCGCAGTGAACTCCCTGACCGTCAGGTTTTGCGAGCGCGCGGTGGCCTTCCAGTCAATATGTCGCAGATCGTCCTGAGGCTGATAGTCACGCAGCGAAAACAGATCCTGGCCGGAACCACGCCGCGTGGAGACCATGCGTCCCGCGTAGGTCGGTAACAGATGAAGCTCGTCTCCCACTGGTTTCGGTTTGGGGTAAACGACTATGTCTACGTCTCGCGCGCGCAGCCGGCGACGAAAGCGAAAGAAGCCAAACGGGAAACGTGTCGACAATTCGAACCCGTTGATAAGCACGTGGCCGCGCTTTTCAAACAGTTGTTCCACTCGTTGTTCTGCGGCTGCACGGCGCGGAATGTATGTGAAGTAGGCCAGCGCTCGTTTCTTGAAACGCGGCGCGCGGAGTCGGCGGGGCGAAAGAGGGTCGGGATCGTTCGGCCCGCGCGCTTCGATCAGGATCGAAAACGAAGGCAACACGCGCTTCGCGTTTCGAAGGGTCACGATTACCGGCGCCGCATCGCCCGCAAAAATGTGATCCGGAAAACGTGCCGAGACGATTAGGTCGCGCAATGACGCGCGCGCCGCTACACCGCCCACAAAGAGGCTGGAGCACAACAGCGAAAGAATCATGAACAACAAGTTGTTGCCCGTGTTCCAGGCGGCAAAACCAACCACGAAGACGATTAGTATAAAGATTAAGCCGCCGCTCGTGACTTCAAGCGGAAAGTCGAACCGCTTCACTTCGAGCCGCGCGGAACGCGCGAGCGGCGGTACAACGAAGATGAGCATCAATACAGCGCTTACCAGCGACAGGATCGCGGCAGCGGCTGATAGTGGGTAGTTATCTGAGTGCCTGGCGAGAAGTGTGACAGCGGCGGCGGAGAGCCCGCCGATGACTAGCAGTGTTCCGAGAATTGCATTGCGCCAGCGGCTAAGGGATGAAGGCAGGGTAAGAGATGAAGGCGGAGGGCTGAGGGATGAAGGCGCGTTTGGACCGTTTCGCGTTTCATCCCTCATCCCTCATCCCTCATCCTTCCGGCTCATCCTTCCGTCCTCATCCGTCCGCCTTCATCCTTTTACAGCGGCACGCTGACGCTCTTCAATATCTCAGTCAAGACGGCTTCAGCTTCTTCACTGCGTCGCATAGACGAAGCGTAACGCGTGCTAACGAGAATGCGATGCGCGAACACGGGCAGCACCAAACGCTTGATGTCATCGGGGATGCAATACGAGCGTTCTTCAGTGAGAGCCAGGGCTTGCGCGGCACGGAATAAAGAGAGCGTGCCGCGCGGACTGACGCCCAGGTCCAACATTTCTGAATCGCGCGTCGCGGCGACGATCCGCATTAAATACTCAACCAGCGAATCATCCACTGCCACTTCCGAGACGCTGTCTTGCAGTTCAACTATTTCCGCAGCCGTCATCACCGGTCGGAGATCGTCGAGCGGATCGCTGTACTCACGATCTCGCAGAATTTGTTTTTCGTCAGCAATTTCGGGATAGCCGATGCGCAGCCGCAACATGAAACGATCGAGCTGTGATTCGGGCAGCGGGTAAGTCCCGTGATGTTCAATCGGATTCTGAGTGGCCACCACGATAAAAGGTGCAGGCAAGGGGTGAGTTATGCCTTCAGCCGTCACGTGACGTTCGGCCATCGCTTCCAACAATGCCGACTGCGTTTTCGGCGTGGTGCGGTTGATTTCGTCAGCGAGCACCACGTTTGCAAAAATGGGCCCCGGCTTCCACTCAAATTCGCCGGCAGTCTGATTGTAAATTGAAAGCCCGATTACGTCAGACGGCAGAAGATCCGAGGTGAACTGAATGCGCTGGAAATTGCAGTGCAAGGCGCGCGCTATCGCGTGTGCCAAAGTCGTCTTGCCGACACCCGGCACGTCCTCGACGAGTAAATGTCCGCCGGCCAGCAACGTTACGATCCCGAGCCGCACTGCCTCGGGCTTTCCCTTGATAACGGTCTCGATGGCGCGCTGCAGACGGTCGATCTTCGCCACAGCGGCTTCAGTTATCAGCGGCGATTCTCCTTTAACCGATTCGAGACGTCTCACTAGTTGCTCCTGTTGGCGGCCCAATTTGCCTCATTCTACATGGGAAAACTCAGTGTCGCACCTTTAATCCTTAGTGCCTCACCGGTATAACAACGTTGCAGCATCCCGTCGCTACTGCTTCCGGTTCTGCACGCGATCGCGGCGCAAACACTCCTCGACTCTGATGCGAACTTCGGCCCTGACGACAACATGACGACCGGAATTTAGTGTAGTAGACTTATGACGCGTCGCCGCCACAAAGGTTCCCGAGATTGCCACTGCGCAAAGCGGAACCATCCCCTGATTCATACGTGTAAGCAGACGCAAGGAGTTATTAATGAAACGAAATTATCAACAACGAACTGCTGAACGCGGATTCTCCCTCATTGAGTTGATGATCGTGATCGCGATTATCGGCATTCTGATCGCCGTCGGCGTCACCGGTTGGAAAGCAGCCGTTAAGGCGGCGAACGAGGCGGCGGCAATCAAGACGCTGCGCACGATCGCCGAACAGCAGATGCTCTATTACAACGCTCATCAGCGAGCGTCGTTTGCAACGTTTGATGAAATGCTGAAGGAAAACATGCTCGACACGAGGTTTGCCGGCACCACGCCCGTCGTTGAGGGTTACGTTTTCCAGATGCGCGTGATTCCGAAGTCGACTACAACTCAACCTGGTTATGTGGTAAACGCCGACCCACAGGTTACTGAGGGTGTGAGTGCGACGGGCAAGAACCACTTCTACTTCGATTCCGACAGCAACACGATTCACGTCAACGCGACGCAGCCAGCCGCCGCGACCGATCCGCCGATTGGACAGTAAGGGGCAACAGGCAGAAAGCAGAAAGCACAAGGCAGTCCATACTGGATACTGCTTTGTGCTTTGTGCTTTGTGCTTTGTGCTTTGTGCCTACTGCTTTCCGCCTTCTGCTTTCTGCCTTCTGCCTTCCCTACTGCCTACTGTCTACTGACTACTGCCCCCATGGTGCGCTGCCTTAATCGCGCGGATTTTGAAGTAGTAGTCCTGAACGAAATCCTTGAAAGCGCCGTGGCCCCAGGTCGTGTAGAAGTCGTACTTCTTCATCTCCGCGTAGACCTGATCAAAATTCCAATCGTAAAACTGGTAGCGATAAACCGCTCCGATGGCCCCGGTACGATGCCGCCCGCCCGCACAGTGAACGAAAAACTTTCCCGTCCCAGGGTCTGAAGCGAATCTCAGGAACGTCCGTACAGCCTCATCCGTCGGATACTTCTTGTCTGTCATCGGAATGTGCAGGTAACGCATGCCGGCGGCTTCAGCCATTGTTTGTTCGTATGGCTTTGGCTCGGCTGTAAGATCGACGACGGTCTTAACGCCCAACGCAGCGAGCGCCTTGTAATCCTGTTCGTCTTTGGGCTGCGCGCCGCGATAGAACCGTTCGTCCATCTGGCCAAAATTCTTGATCTTGATTGCGGCCGCTTTCTCGTTCGCGGTGTCCTGAGCGTAAGCGACTGTGGTGAGCGCCAGAATCGTGAGAATGGTGGCGCTGCAGGTTTTTAAAGATTTAATAGTGGGAGGCATTAGCGCTGTGCTCCGTTCGCGTGAGTTCGAGATGTTGCGAAGGGTATCACCGTCGGCTCAATAGCTCAAACAATTTGGAGTGCGCCGGCTTGACGCCGCTTTGTAGTGGCCGAAACTCAAGTTCAACTCACTGAAAAACTAAAGCGGCGTAAAGCCGCCGCACTCGAAATTTAGTTGTAGATGTAGGTTGAGCTCTTCTTTTGTTCCCACTCCAGCCCGGCAATATTCTGCGCGTCTTCGGCGAGTATCTCTTCGGTCAGTTCATCGGTACGGTCAGACGAGCCGAGGCTCAACTCATAAACAATCTTGCCGTTTTCACCGTCCCCCGCTTCACGTTCCAGATGGCGCAACTCGAAAGCACAGCCATGTCTTTCAAACAGCTGTTTGAGCACCTGATGGGTGTGATCCAGGTTTCGCGTTTCGACGCTCATCTCCATCGCGCGAAACACCTGGCGTGATTCGAAGTACTCAAGAATGCCAAGTGCAACCAGCACAAAGATTGTCAGGATGAAAGCCATATCGAGACGTCCGACGCCGCATGCCAAACCAACGCCAAGACAAATCAACAGCACCGTGGTTTCTTTCGGGTCGCGAATGTTAGTGCGGAAGCGAACCAGTGAAGCAGCCGCGAAAATACCAAACGCTCGCGCGGCGCTGTCGCCGACAATCATCATCATCGCCGCTGCGACTACCGCTAACAGTATTTGGGTTTGCGCAACGTAAGGATTGCGTTTTGTGACTGAGATACCGCGACGCCAGCGAAAGGCCAACAACATCGCCAGGAAAGCTGCCAGCAGAAATCTTATCAGGACGCGTGCCGCAACCACCGCTCGATCAGTTTCCTGCGGCCTGCTCGCCACGGGTTGGTCGACGCCAAAGATTTCGCTCATCGGGCCGGTGCGTTCACGCACCGGTTCTTGCACGACGGGCGAACGCGTTTCTGCCGGTTGCGCGTCCGTCACCGGGCGATCGCTCAAGGCATTCCGGCCGCCGCCGGCGCGGTCGAGCACCAGATACACAAACACGCCGCTGCCAACCAGGACAGCTACGAAAATTACCAGAATGCGGATTAGCTGTTTGTTCACCAACTACTCCCTTCACCCGTTAGCGTCGATCGGCTGGAAGCGCCGCACTAGTTACAGCGCGCGTCGATTATCATTTTTGCTTTGCGTTGAAATTCCGCCGACCAGGCCTGTGGCGGCTCATCGCGCTCGGCATTGCGCGAGGCTGCGAACACGCGTGTGATTAAGCCGTTGCTGGCTTCGGCATCGAGCAAACGTTGCAGTCCACTCGCAAGCAATTGGCGGCCAGCCTCGCTGACGTTTGCGTCCCCGACGCTTTTCGCCGTGGTGGTACAACGTCCACCGTTCACCTGAATTGGATCCTTTTTTCGCCACGCCGCAAGTTTGGCTTTCTTTTCGCTCGAGCTGGAAAACCCAAACGTAGAACCCATGTCGCTTACATAAAAGACCGCCATCCCGGGCTTACAAATTCGCGCGCCACCTTCGCCTTTCTGCGCATCGAGACAGGTGAATTTGTGGTTGTCAGTTTTCGTGTCGCCGTGATCGATGAACGCCAGCCAGAGTTTGAACGCATCAATTTCCGCACGCGGCGCGCCGGCTTGCAGCAGGTTGGAAAGCGACTCGGCCAACGGAGCGGAATCTTTGTTTGAACACTTCACGTCGATTCCCTCACCCAACGCGAGCTCGACGCCGGCAGCGGGTTGGAACGGATTAAAACTCGCACCCTGAAACGGCTTGTTCAAACTCTGCTCGCAATCCGGGCAGGTGACGTCCGCCACCCATTCATCATCGGCAAAAAAGCCTAACGCCTTCGAAAACCTGGACGAGAGAAACTCACCATAGATTTCCCCGTTGCGCTTGTCGGCACTTTGACCTTTAAAGTGTGGCTTGATTTTGTAGCGAACGGCATCGCCGGATTCATCAACCACACCGGCAACCGAACAATAAAACTTCGGCGTGGTTCCACTTCCTTCATTCGCTTTTTTGTTGGCCACACACGTGATCGCAGCCGCGCGACCGTCAGTATCTACCTTAGGTGCTCCCGCCCGCGGACCATTCGCTGGATTGTAACCAAGCACCGGGTCGTAGCCCGGATCGGGTTCCTGATAGACTTTTGCAGTGCGTTCGGCTTCCTTACGAGCCTGCTCGGTAAAACAACTTTTCTGTGCCGGTGCCGGCAACGCTGCCACAACGAGCAGCACAAAGGCGGCGAATATCTTGCTAAACATTGCTTGCTTGTTCCTCATAAATGCGTGTCGTGGCCCAGCCTCTGCGGGGCAGACGAGGCGTGTTTGCGGTCTCCGAAACGGCATCGCTAACTCTGCATCTCGGATCACGGTAGTACCGGGGGGCTGTTTGAATGTAAGGATCTTAAGTCGCTCCATCTGATTTGTCGAACCGCGTTAGCTGCTCAGACTAATGCTTCCCTCAAAGTGCAACTGACTATTAAAGGGCGCTTCGTCGGGCGACATCGGCACGCGCTCATAAAAACCGTCAGCGTTTAAAATCCGCGCCTTGACGTTGTCTTTCAAATACGAACCGATCACAACCTCTTTTAGATGTCGCTTCAAATGGGGATCCAAAATTGGAGTTACTACTTCAACACGTCGATCAAGGTTGCGGGTCATCCAGTCAGCCGATCCGATATAGACCTCTTCCTCGCCGCCGTTCAGGAAATAGAAGATTCTGCTGTGCTCCAGAAACTGTCCCACGATACTTCTGACGTGAACCGTTTCCGATAGGCCAGGCACTCCCGGCCGTAGCATGCATGAGCCGCGCACAATCAAGTCGATCTTCACGCCGGCGCGCGAGGCGCGGTACAGCGCGTCGATAATCTCCAGGTCAGTCAGGCGATTGATTTTTGCCGCGATGTGCGCAGACCGGCCCGCTTCGGCGTGGGTAATCTCGCGTTCGATCAAGGCAAGCATTCGCGCGCGCAAATTAACCGGCGCCACCATCAGGTGGGTGTATTCGCGCGGCCGCGAGAAGCCGGTCATGAAGTTGAACAAGTCAGTGGCGTCGTCCCCGATTTCGGCGTTCGCGGTTAAGATTCCCAGGTCGGTATAAACTTTCGAAGTTGTTGGATTGTAGTTACCGGTGGCGACGTGAACGTAAGTTTGCAGTCCGTGATCTTCCTGACGAATAACGAGCGCAACCTTGCTGTGCGTCTTCAGGTTGACCAACCCATAAACAACGTGAACGCCGGCTTCGACTAAACGACCGGCCCACTCGATGTTGTTCTCTTCGTCGAAGCGCGCTTTGATTTCAACCACCGCCGTCACTTGTTTGCCTCGCTCACTCGCTTCAATCAGGGCCTGCGGTATCGGCGAATTTTTTCCGGTGCGGTACAGACAGATCTTGATGGCCAGGACTTTCGGATCCTTCGCTGCCGTTTCGATAAACTCGGTGACCGTGGCGTAAGTGGAATAGGGATGGTGAAGCAGAATGTCCTGCTGCTTGATGGCGTCGAAGAATCTCGAGTTCTTAGCGAGGGGCGCCGGGGTCGTCATCCGGATGGGTTTGTCTTTCAGATCCGGCTGGTTAAGTCCGTAAAGCTGCATCAGATCGCAAACGCCGAGAATTCCTCCCGTTACGTAAACATCTTCAGGCTCAATCTTCAGCGACTCGGTCAGGTAGTTGACCATGTGCCGCGGCATCGATGACGCCACCTCGAGCCGCACGACATTGCCGAAACGGCGTTCACGCAACGATTC
>JBKPNP010000251.1:0-5959 GCA_046732775.1 Acidobacteriota bacterium | reverse complement strand
TGGTGATGAAAGTTAGGCAAATACTCACCACCGAGACACAGAGAACACGGAGGAGGCACAGAGGATTTCAAATTAGGTCACTACCGGGTCGAGCGTAGCGTTGACAATGGTTTGAACCAACACCCCTTCTACCGCTCCGGGTTCTGAATTTGTGTTGGCGCGCGGGTCGGCTAATTCACGTGCATCTGACCTACCAAGTTCGTACGAAAACAGACTGTAAAGAAACCTTTGTTTTCGGCATAATGGCCGCAGGAGATTCCAGAGAGAATGTTTGTTGACGGCATCGGGCGTGGGGCCCAGCGAATTATCGACGCGATGGTGCGTTGGCTCGCTTATGGCCACATCAATCCCAATCTCCTGACCGTAATCGGCGTGGCGATCAACGTCGGCTCCGGGTTGCTGTTCGGTTACGGCCAGTTTTTCTGGGCCGGAATCGTTCTGATTGTTGCCAATCTTTTCGACATGCTCGACGGGCAAGTCGCCCGTTTGTCAGGCCGGGTAACTCGTTTCGGTGGTTTTCTTGATTCCAGCCTCGACCGCCTGTCCGACATGGTCGTTTTCGTGGGCCTGATGGTCTTCTACGCTCGCGATACACAGTTCCATTCGACCCTCAATGTTTTCCTCGCCGGCGCAGGACTAATGGGGTCAGTTATGGTAAGCTACGCCAGCGCCCGGGCCGAAAGTCTTATCCCCAAGTGTGATGTTGGTTTTCTTAGACGGCCTGAACGCGTTGTGCTCTTTATAATCGGGGCTTTAAGCACTCATCCAGGTTCGGGTAATTTTTTCGCTAACCGCATGCCCGCCGTCCTGTGGGTACTCGCGGTCGGGTCTTATTGGACCTTTGCTCACCGCATGTATCACACCTGGTATGAGTTGAAAAAACTAAAGAGCGAAACAAACGAGCAAGAAACAAAACCGGCTATTTCTGCATCCAATGCCGGGCCTGAACACCGCGGCGAACAGCCGCTGGCACACAAGGCCGGTTAGTTTTACCGAAAAACCAACAAGCGGAGTTTTTAGTATTGAGGTCAACAACGTGACGATTTGTCCCTGCTGCGGTTTTAAGTCTCCCAATTCCGGAACGGGCGTTTTAAGTGTGGCCTGCACATCTTGCGGCGCACATTCAGTTGGCGAACCCCTTCCCCGACCAGAAAATGAACTTCCCTCATTCGGCCGCTCCTTATTGCTGGCCGTTACCGGCACGCTGACAGTGCTGGTTTTTCTGGCTGACACCATTATTTCCTGGTACGCGCGCGCGCCGCTGTCCTTCAATTTTTGGTCGCTGATGGCCGGCGCCGAAACTGCCGCCTGGCATTTGAAGTGGGCGATGATTCCCTTCTCACTGCTGGTCTTTTTCGGCAGTCGAAAAATCTATCGCTCAATCCAGGCAGCACCCGAGAGCTTTTGCGCACAGCGCGCCGCTCGGAATGGCTACTTCGCGTCAGCCGCGATGCCGCTGCTGGTTTTGATCCTGATCGGCATCACAATTCCGGCGCGGTTGGGTCACCGGCGCGATCGCATCGAAGCGGGCATTAACGCGCAGAGCTACCGCATCGATCGTGCGCTGGTTGAATACCGCGAAGCCTTCGGAACACTGCCGAGCGATCTGAAAGACCTTGGTCGTTTGCCGGACCTCGACGGCTCGATTGCGGCCGCGCTGCAAAATGTCGACGTAAACGGATACACGGTTGAGTCAGAACTAGCAGCGGCGCCAACGAAGAAACCCCGACCGCTGCGCGGCGCAGTTATCATGAATGCTTCGCTCACCAGCAGCGACGAGCCGCTTAACGGCATTTCGTTTACCAACTATCGACTGCGTCTTCCGGGCGTGGATAAAGTTCTCGGAAACGAGGACGATCTGATTTTGAGCGACGGCGCTACCTATAAGCTGGATGAGTTTCCCAAGCACGCCGCAACCGCGACAACCAGCGCGCAAACGCGTAAGCGCTAAACACCAGACGTTAGCCGCTTCAGATTAGTCGACAATACCAACGCCCTGTATATTCTGCAGGGCGTTCGTGCTTCTAACGGTTCAATACCGCAAAGCGCAAATCAGTCTGATTGATGTTCAAAAAAATTCTCATCGCGAACCGTGGCGAAATCGCCGTGCGCATCATCCGCGCGTGCCGCGACCTCGGCATCTCGCCGGTTGCAGTTTATTCCGAAGCAGACAAGTCGGCGGTCCATGTTAGTTTGAGTGATAAAGCCGTATGCGTCGGTCCCGCTCCGTCGGTAGAAAGTTATCTTCGTATTCCCGCCATTATCGAAGCAGCGAAACTGACAAACTCTGAAGCGGTTCATCCCGGTTACGGTTTTTTGGCGGAGAACGCTGACTTCGCGCGCGCGGTGCAGGAAGCCGGATTGATCTTCATCGGTCCGTCTGCCGAGGCGATGGACGTAATGGGCTCGAAAACCAGTGCGCGGCGCGCTGCCGTTGACGCCGGAGTTCCCATCGTACCCGGCACCGTCACACCGCTCGCTTCGTATGAAGAAGCCGAGATGACTGCGTCGGAATTTGGTTATCCGGTAATGCTGAAAGCTTCCGCGGGTGGCGGCGGCAAAGGTATGCGCCTCGTGTCCTCTTTGGCGGAGTTGCGTTCTGCTTTCGACGGCGCGCGCTCTGAAGCCGAGTCGGCCTTTGGCGACTCCGCAGTTTATCTGGAAAAGGCAATCACGCGCCCGCGTCACATTGAAATTCAGGTCTTTGCAGACAGTCATGGCAATGTGGTTCATCTGGGTGAACGCGAGTGTTCCATTCAGCGGCGTCATCAGAAAGTGATCGAAGAGTGTCCCTCGCCGATCAACGATCCAAAACTCCGAGAAGCAATGGGCGCGGCCGCGGTGAAGTTAACTCGCGCTGTAAATTACCTTGGCGCGGGCACGATCGAGTTCCTGGTGGCGGACGACACGCGCGACTTCTATTTTTTGGAGATGAATACCCGGCTTCAGGTCGAACATCCGGTAACGGAATTAGTCACCGGCATCGATCTGGTGCGCGAACAAATCACGGTGGCCGCAGGCGCGCCACTCTCGTTCAGTCAGGAAGAAGTAAGCTGGCGTGGCCACGCGGTCGAGTGTCGCGTCTATGCCGAAGACCCGGACAACAACTTCTTTCCTTCACCGGGCACGATCACTCACCTGCAAACGCCCTTCGGGCCTGGCATACGCGACGACAGCGGCGTCGAGCTCAACTCTGAAGTTTCGATTTACTACGACCCGTTGATTTCAAAGCTCGCCGCCTGGGGCCGTGATCGTGACGAGAGCCTCGATCGATTACGACGGGCGCTCGACGAATATCAGGTTGGCGGTATCAGAACCACGCTGCCCTTCTTTCGTGAAATCGTCAGAGACGAGGAGTTTCGTGCAGCGCGTCTCGATACCGGCTTCATTTCACGCTTCAACGAACGACGTGAGGCAACAGCGGCTGCTCCTGACGAGGAACAGAGTGACCTCGCTGCCATTGCCGCGGCCATTCAGTATCGCCACAACCTGAAAGCAGCCGCTGGTCAACAGTCGCAGGCGGATCAGAATCGCGAGAGTCGCTGGAAAATATCCGGACGTCAGGCGCTGCTGAACGGACGCAGCCAAATCAACGGACAGGCCAAGGGGTTTTCGAAGTAGTCTTACTAAACGATGAAACTGAAAGCTCAATTAGGCGAACTAGAGCGGGACCTGTCGCTGAGTGTTAACGGCGCGATCGTTGGCGCCGACGTTGATGGCCGGCGTTACGATCTGGAGTTGCGCCAACGTGGTCCCGGGGAATACCTGTTGATCCGCGGGAATGAAGTTTACAACGTCAGAGTTGAACAACACGGACCGTCGGGATCCTTTGAAGTGATCATGCGTGGCCGCAGCTATTCAGTGCGGATCGATGATCCGAAGCGGTTGCGCGGCAGTTCCAGCTCAGCCGCTCATCACACTGGGTCCGCTGAAATTATCTCGCCAATGCCCGGCAAGATTGTGCGGGTGCTCGTCGCCGAAGGCGCGAGCGTGGAAGCCGGTGACGGCGTGATCGTGGTGGAAGCGATGAAGATGCAGAATGAAATGAAGGCGCCGAAGGCAGGCGTAATTGCCTCGATCAATGCGGTCGAAGGCGCGACTGTCAACGCCGGCGATGTTTTAGCGGTCATCGAGTAAACCGATCAATGATGCGGGAACGATCATGATTTTTGGAGTGCGGTGACCTGTCACCGCTTTTGGAGGCTGCGACCTGTCGCAGCCTGGGGCAGTTAAAATCTCTAGTACAGGGCGCGGCGACAGGTCGCCGCGAAGTGAAAGCGGTGACAGGTCACCGCACTCCAAAAAAGGAGAAAACGAACCACGCGAGATCGCGACATGAACGTGACTACAAATCAGAACTCATCATTCATCATTCCGCTTTCAGCGTTGCGCATCCTGCTCTGGGACATCGACGGCACGCTCATGCGCTCGACCCAGATTGGTTCATTCAAGGACTACACCATCCCGATGCTGGAAGAAGTTTTTGGCACCGCCGGGCGATTGCCGGAAATGAAGGTCTCCGGCATGACTGATTTACAGATCGTCGGCGAAGCGTTGAAGCATGAAGGGTTCACGCACGAACATATCCGCGAGCGGGTTCATGAATTGCGCGAGAGCTACATGAAAGCGATGCACAAATTCGCCGGAAATGGCCGTGAAGTTTTTGAAATCCTGCCCGGCGTGCGTCAGGTGCTCGAGGCCGTCGACGAGGATGATCGCTATCAATCTGCGCTGCTGACAGGAAACATTGAGCCGGCGGCTTGCTTGAAAATGGATCTGCTCGGCCTGTCGAAGTTCTTCACTTTACCTGGGGCCTTTGGTGATGAGTCGCACGATCGTCGCGATCTTCCCGCACTCGCCGTGGCGCGCATCCGCAAACAGTTGAATCTCGAACTTGCGCCCGAGCAATTCATTGTTATCGGCGACACTCCGAACGACATCGAATGTGCGCAACACTTCGGCGCTCGCTCTTTAGCAGTTGGCACCGGCAGGTTCTACACCGAACAGCAAATTCTTGACTGCAAACCAGACGCATTCCTGCCGGATTTTTCAAACCTCAGTTTGGTGATGTCGACGCTCGCGCAGTTGTAGCCGGCAGTACGAGGTGCTGCTTCACAGCATCGCGTACCTGCGCGGGCGTGCTTACCGGATTCCAACCTATAAAGCGTTGCAAGATAACGCCATCCCTAATTACAAAAATCTGCGGTATGGCGTCTCTGCCGCCCATCAGTTTCCGAGCGGATATCGCCCCAATCCAACCGAGCTCGTAGGTGATGTCGGAGGTTTTCAGAAACTGAGCAACATTCGCGCGATCGCGAAGCGGATCTTCAGTGGTTAGTCCCAACACCACCACATCGTGTTTCGCAAACTCGACGGCTAGTTTTTGAAAATCGAAAATTGCAGCGGTGCAAGGGAAACACCAACTCGCCCACAGCGTCAGCACCACAACTTTGCCGCGATGATCCGATAGGCTGATCGGCCGTTTGTGATTCAGCGCCGTGAAGCGTGCGTTGACCGAAATTTGCGGTTCTGGATTCGGCTTGACGGACTGGGCGTCGACGACGGTGCACAGCATCATCACAATAGCGATGGTCGCCAACCGCAGCAACGTTCGTTTGCGGCCAAGCGCGGAGCAAATAGAATCCGGAGTTGTCATCAGGCTACGTTTCGCCTCGAGACTGGAGCGCAACCATCCCGGTTGCTGCTTAACTAAACTACACTATAAACATTACGTGCCTAGCGCACGTTTGGAGCGATCAAGTGCCTGACGACGGGCGCTGCCCTGCCAACGTGAAATGAGCGCGCGTAGTCCTGCACACTGCGGTCTTCCCTCGTGACCCGCGCATGCTGTCGCATGTGCTCGGCCCAGGACTCTACCAGAAACGTTTCAAAGTAGCGGCTCGGTTCTGCCGGGTCCACAAACAGTCCCCAACGCACCGCGCCGTCGCGTTTCATAATC
>JBKPNP010000250.1:0-1373 GCA_046732775.1 Acidobacteriota bacterium | reverse complement strand
TCAGCATTCAGATCAAACCCGGCGCGCTCGCCGGCATTCAGTTTTACAGTACCGGCCGCTGCGATCATTGCGGCGTTGTCCGTTGAAAGGTGTGGCGAAGGAAAATACGCCGGAATGCCCAGACGTGCGGCCGCGGCGTGCGCAGCTTCGCGCAAAGCTCCGTTGCAGGCCACGCCGCCGGCAACGATCAGGGTCTTCGGCGCATGTTCATGCGCGAGCCGCTCCGTGGTTCCCACGAGGGAGCGAACCACGACGCTCTGAAAGCTGGCGGCCAGATCCTTGATTGGCTGCGAAGCCTCGCCCCCATTTGTCACCGGCTGCAGACCTGACTCGCGCACGTGTTTAGTGACTGCGGTCTTCAAGCCGCTGAAACTAAAATCAGCCGAGCCGTCGCCCATGCGCGGCAGCGAAAAATTGACCGCCTTCGGATTTCCGTCCCGCGCAAGTCTTTCGATTATGGGCCCGCCGGGATAGCCAAGTCCCAACAGCTTCGCGACCTTGTCGAATGCCTCGCCGGCTGCGTCGTCGCGCGTACGCGCAAGCACTTTGTATTTGCCCGGCTTGGGCACGAGAAACAGATTGCTGTGGCCGCCGGAAACAATCAGCGCGAACGCCGGATACTCGACCGGCGGATTGCCAAACGCCACCGAGTAAACGTGGCCCTCGATGTGATTAACGCCGACCAGTGGTTTCCGCAAAGCAAACGCCATCGCCTTCGCATACGAAACGCCAACGAGAAGCGAACCTACCAGTCCCGGTCCGACAGTGACAGCGATGCCGTCAATGTCGCGCGGCTGCACGCCGGCACGTTCGAATGCTTCTTCTACGACAGGCACGATCTTGTCGAGATGTTCGCGCGAGGCGAGTTCCGGAACCACGCCGCCAAAGCGTTTGTGAGTGTCGATTTGCGTAGCGATTACGGAAGAGACAATCTCGCGACCATCGCGGACTACGGCGGCTGCGGTTTCATCGCAGGAAGTTTCAATACCGAGAACAAGCATGTAGGAATATTAGCAACGATGAGGGTTGGGCAGCGAGCGGGGGCAAGCCCGCCTTCCCGGCCTAGAGGTGGCCCAATTGAGTTTAGGTTTTAAGCTTGAGAGCCATTCGATCTCACTGGCACTATGTGCCTGGATAATCTCGGGGTCAGGAAGGCGGGCTTGGCCCCTCTGTTCCAGCATAAAAGCTCAGCGCCGAATCGCCCTGCTTCAGCACCCGATAGCGGCGCAGGCTTCCGAGCACTTCAGGCAGCTCATGCTTATGGTGGTGCTCGACGATCAGCAGCCCATCATCTGTTAATAGAACTGCTGACTGTTGCTCGAACGCCTGAAGCACCGGCGAATAGTCATCGGCATAAGGCGGATCAAAAAACA
>JBKPNP010000249.1:0-1600 GCA_046732775.1 Acidobacteriota bacterium | reverse complement strand
GACGCGCAAAATGATCTAATTCAACTCAGCAAGCGTCGCGGCTCTGATCCGGCAGTACAAAACCTCATGACTCTCTATCGTTTGAATCAGGGACCCATTGCCACGACGCTTGAAAACAAGCGGGAGGCATTTCTACCGGTTGATCCGACGGAACCGGGAAAGAACATGTATCCCTGGGGCGTCAGCAAAGAAACGATTGAACGTTTCTTAACGAGAGCTCCGGCTGAACGAGATTCACTGCTGGGCCTTCGCACTGTCGTCAGGCTAGGCAATTTAGAGAACATCAAACGCGACCTTGCGGTGCTGGCGAAATACCCCGCCTTGTCTACGCTGCATCCCGGATTGGAAGCCGATTTAAAAGCGCAGAGCTTAATGCTCTCGTATGGTTCCAAAATGCGGAGCCGCCAGCCCACCACGTTCTATGCCGTTCCTTACTCGGTCGCGTACGCGGACGAATTGATGAAGGCGTACGAGTTGCTGAACCAGGCGGCCGACGATGTGCAAAAGGATGACGAAGAGTTTGCCAGGTACCTGCGCAACCGCAGTCGCGACCTTTTGTCAGACGACTACGAGTCGGGAGATGCAGCGTGGGTCACCGGCCATTTCAAAAACCTGAATGCGCAGATTGGCTCATATGAAACCTACGACGACGAACTGTATGGCGTGAAGACGTTTTTTGGTTTCAGTTTGCTGGCCAGCCGGCAGCAGGAAACGATCGCACTTCGTCAGGCAATGAAGGGTCTGCAAGCCTTCGAGGATTCACTTCCGTACGAGCACCACAAACGAGTGCGCGAGGACATTCCGGTCGGTGTTTACGATGTAGTCGCCGACTTTGGGCAGACTCGCGGCGGCAACACTGCCACTATTCTTCCCAACGAGAGCTATCTCGCGCGACGTTATGGTCGGACCATTCTGCTGCGCGCGAACATAATGCGCGACCAGAATATTTTCCAAGGCACATCGGCGACGCTGGCGGCCGCGCTGGGTGCGGAACAGGCAAAAGCGTTGACGCCGGAAGGAAACTTCTACCGCACTTTATGGCACGAGGTAGGGCACTATCTGGGCGTCGACCGTACAAAAGATAATCGCGATCTCGACGATACCTTGCAGGAAGATTCAAGCGTGCTCGAAGAGATGAAGGCCGATCTGGTTTCACTCTTCGTCGCTGAAGCGCTGCGCAAGCAGGGTTACTACACTGACGCGCAGTTGAAGAGCGTTTACGCCGGCGGAATTTTGCGAGTGCTGCAGAACAACAAGCCGCGCCGCGATCAGCCGTACAACACGATGCAACTTATGCAGTGGAATTTCTTTTTACGAAACGGCCTGCTGTCGTTCGACCCGGCGACGAAGACGCTCAAGGTGCATTACGACAAATATCACGAGGTGATTGGCAAGATGCTGGCTAAAACCCTTGAAGTACAGTATCAGGGTGACAAGGCCGCGGCCGACCGCTACATCGATGAATACGCCGTTTGGGACGACAATCTGCACGGCGTGATCGCGAAGAGTATTCGCGATAGTCAGAAGTACCGCTTCCGTCTGTTTAAGTACGCCTCACTCGGCGAATGAACACCGACTGGACCGGACCGGAGCGCAAGCG
>JBKPNP010000248.1:0-13135 GCA_046732775.1 Acidobacteriota bacterium | reverse complement strand
GCTTTTCGATTGAAACATAGTCACGCGTACGGGCGCCGAGGTAAACCTGGCGTGGCCGGGCAATCTTCTGATCCGGATCTTCAAGCAGCTCCACCCATTGCGCCAGCCAGCCGGACGTTCGCGGAATCGCAAATAGGACCGGGAACATATCAACCGGGAAGCGCATCGCCTGGTAAATGATGCCCGAATAGAAATCGACGTTCGGGTACAACCGTCGCTTCACGAAGTACTCGTCTTCGAGCGCGATCCGTTCCAACTCCAGTGCAATGTCTAGCAACGGATCTTTGCCGGTGACTTCAAACACTTCATCAGCCACCTGTTTGATGATGCGGGCGCGCGGATCGTAATTCTTGTAGACGCGGTGGCCGAATCCCATCAGGCGAAATTCACCGGCCTTCACACGCTTCACATACTCCGGTACTTTATCGATCGACCCAATCTCGCGCAGCATCCGCAACACCATCTCATTAGCGCCACCGTGAAGGGGACCGTACAACGCTGCCGCCGCGCCGGCCAGTGACGAAAACGGATCAGTGTGCGCACTGCCAATGCTGCGCATCGCATTCGTGCTGCAGTTCTGTTCGTGATCCGCGTGCAGGATAAAGAGCACACTGAGCGCGCGTTCCAGCACTGGATTGGGTTGATACTTCAACTCCGTGGTCTTGAACATCATGTTGAGAAAGTTGCCCTCATAGCCGAGGTCGTTATCGGGATAGGCGTACCGCATGCCGATGCGATGTCGATAGGCGAAGGCGGCGATGGTCGGGACTTTCGCGATTAGCCGGTAGATCTGTTTGCGGCGGCACTCAACGTCGAAAATGTCCTTTGCGTCCGGATAAAAGGTGGACAGCGCGCCGAGTGTCGCTTCGAACATACCCATCGGATGTGCATTGTAATGAAAACCGTCGATCACCTTCTTAATGCTCTCGTTGATAAAAGTGTGATAGGTGATGTTGCGCTTCCACGCCGCCAGCTCGGTCTCATTAGGCAGTTCGCCGTTCAGCAAGAGGTAAGCTACTTCGAGGTAGGTGCTCTTTTCCGCGAGCTGATCGATTGGATAACCGCGATACTCGAGAATGCCTTTGTCGCCATCGATGAAAGTTATTCGGCTCTTGCACGACGCCGTGTTCATGAACGCCGGATCGTAAGTCATCAAGCCGAAGTCGTCATCTGAGGTCTTGATTTGGCGTAAATCCATCGCCTTGATGGTGTCGTTCTCGATGGGAACGTCATACTGCTTCCCGGTGCGATTGTCGGTGATGGTTAAAGTGTTCGCACTCATGCTGTCCTCTTTCTTGCGGCGACCAGAAGTATTTGTTGGATTGGAAATCAGATTAACTCCGAGGCTGATACTAATCAAACGAGCGGGTCGTTAACGAAGCGAAGTTGAACTAAACGTGGGAAAGCCAGTGTCGCTGACTGCAACACTGGCTTTCGTTTGTCTAACCTGCGAACGGTTCAGTTACTTGTTTTTGGCCTTCTTGATCTCGCGTTCAGCTTGTTTCTTAGCGTCGTCAGCTTCGTCTGAACTCAGGCCGAGGTTATGCAGAGTCCGGCCGAGGCTGTCACCGTTAGCCAGGCCAGTCAGGATTGCGTCCCGTGTCACATTTGGAAATCGCGTCCCGAGGTTTTGTGCCAGGCGCGTGGCCGCGACGTATTGTCCAAACTTCAAATTCGGATTGGTAGCGAGTGCCGTCTGATAGCCGGCGCGGAGATCGTTCGCGTTGAGATGCACCGCATCGGCGATCGCCGGATGATCTCGCAATTCCCGATCAGCGTTGCGGCGATTTTCGGCCGCCATACGCGCCCGGTCTAACCCGGCATCCGAACGCCCATTCGACCGATCCGACGCCGTGCTCAAACCGTCCTCCGAGCGACCGCCCGAACGTGACGAAGCGTTACCTAATCCCCGATCAACGCCGACGCCCGCCGGCGGACCGCCGCCGTGTCCGGCGCCGCCACCTGAACCACGTCCGCCGCCGGCACCGCCACCACGGCCCTGTGCAAACGCCGATGACGCGAGACTAAGCGCGATGACACAGAACAAAACTGCGTACGGCAACTTTCCTAGATTCTTCATCTTCAGTACCTCCCGAGCTAATGGTAAATGAGTTCAAAGGGCATATCAGGAGAGGAAGTCATCATACGCCGCCGGGGGTGTGCGTTGAAGATGTGGGCGACAATGCAAGAAGATTACAACAATCTGAAGGAGATTGAGGACGGCAAGGACGCTTGCGCTCCAGTCACGCACCCGGCGAGAGTCAACTGACTGGAGCGTAACCGTCCCGGTTGCGAGCCTTAGCTAAGTGAGATGTTAACGCAAGTGCGAGAGTGAACCCTGGCTTTGGCTCAAAAGTCCTGACGTACAGTGGTCAAGTGATGCTATGAACTAACTCCCAAAAGTTTGCTAATTCCAGCTCAGGGTTTCCTACCCTGGGAAAACATAGCCGCCTAATATCTTCTTTTACTCTGAAAGGAGTTAAGGACTGGCGAAACCCCTTCAGAGTTAGCCTTCATTAGTGGCTGATTGACCCAAGGTAGGAAACCCTGCGCTAGAGTTAGCCAACACGTTCGGTGTTAAAGACCCCTTCGAGACTTTTGAGGCAAAGCAGTGAAGCCTTACTTCACGCCGAGGAGCTCAACATCAAACACCAGTGTGGAGTTTCCGGGGATGTCGGGTGGCCGGCCGGCCGGGCCGTAACCAAGCGCCGGCGGAATGGTCAGGTGGCGTTTGCCGCCAACCTTCATGGTCATCAAGCCCTCGTCCCAACCTTTGATCACCTGACCCACGCCAATGCGAAAATCGGCGGGCACGCCTTTATCCAGCGAGCTATCAAACTTTTTGCCGTTGAGCAGTGTGCCCGTGTAGTGAACTGTCACCGTCTGACCTTTTTGCGGAGTCGCTCCCGTGCCTACCACTTCATCTGAATACTTGAGACCGGAAGCAGTTGTTACTTCGGCAGCGTTGCTACCGCTTCGCTTCGCGACTAAATAAGTTACCGCTGCAGCCGCCAGCGCCACTACTGCGATGATGGCGATTATTCGCGCCTGGCGGTTTCGACCAGCCGGTGCTTGCGTGTTGGCCGTTGCCGGATAAGGACCCTTCGGCCGTTTTTTGGCCTTGTTAATCTTACGATGTCTGCTTTGTGGCAAGTGTGGTTTCTCCTTGTGCGGCTTGGCGAGGCTACTTTATATCCCGTTTTTCTTAACGGTTCAAACAACTGCGCGGTGCTCCGGATTTCCGTAAGTTTCAAACTAGCGCTAGAATGTCGACCTCCATTGCCCCGGCGAATCGATTTCGTATCACGCGTCAAGCCAACGCTGATTCGACTTAGTTTTTCAACTAACTAAAACCTCTAACCTGGCCCGCTTCCGAAACGTGGCCTCCTTCAAGGAGTCGATCCAAATGAATAAGCCCCACGCCATTTTTCTAGGACTGGCAATGTTGCTCTTGACCCTCGTAGCCGCCCCCGGCGTGCGCCGGGCCCGCGCTGAAAACACCGCACATGATCCAACCTGGTGGGACAAGTATCAGTTCATTCTTAACAGTGGTGCTGATGGAACTGCAGGCACAACCGGCTCGGTGAGCTTTAACGGGAACGTTAACGTGTCTAACGAGTGCGGTCCGCAAAGCGAAACTTTTATCACCCTCGATCCTAACAAGCCAAAAACTCTAGCCGCTGGTTCAAACGAAATATTCCGGCTACCCATGCGCGGCTATTACAGCACCAACGGCGGCAGCAGCTGGGGCGGCGTTGACTTGCCGCTGCCGCCCGCAAAGTCGAAGAGTGGGATCGATTTTGGATCGGACCCCACGCTCGCCTTCGACAGCAGAGGTAATCTTTTTTATGGCTACATCGTGGTCTTTTTTGCGAAGGGCAACGGCATTAACGGTACGCAAATGGCCGTCGCACGTTCTACTGACGGCGGCAAGACGTATCCTTCGGTGACCTTCTTTGACTTCGAGAACGGCACAAATCACTTCAATGACAAGCCGATGATTACGGCGGATCAGAACGTTGGCAGTCCCTTCCGAGATAATGTGTACATCGCGTGGGATGCTGCGTCCGGGGGTTCGATCGGCGGCGGAGTTCGCCTGGCTACGTCGACAGATCATGGTGCGACATTCACAACCAAGCGCGTCGATGATCCGAATGGTCCGGGGCGGTCGATCGGAGCATCTCCGGCGGTAGGACCGGGCGGCGAAGTATATGTGGCATGGAACGATTACGTAGCAAACGCCATCGTCTTTAATCGATCCTTTGATGGCGGCAACAGCTGGGGAACGCCAGTAACGATCTCCGCGAAGGTTTTGCCATTTGATATCCGGATTCCGGCCGAATCTTTTCGCGGTGCGCTCGTCTATCCGTCTCTCGGCGTCGACGTGTCGAGCGGCGTCCATCGCGGTCGACTCTATTGCACCTGGATGGATCTAACGGCTGCTAATGTCACCGACATCTTCATTTCTTATTCGGATGACAAGGGCGCAACCTGGTCTGCGCCTGCGCCGGTGACAGATCAGTTTCTTTCGGCGGTCGATCGCTTTAACCATTGGATGTCGATCGATCCGATAACGGGCAACGTCGACGTGGCGTTCTACGACACTCGCAACGACACCACCGGTTCACGCTACCAAACGGATTATTATGTGGCGCGCTCAACTGATGGCGGCGCGAGTTGGCTGGCTCCGGATCTACGCGCCAGCACCGGCAGCTCCAATGAACACGATTGCAACGGCATCTTTCCCTGTGACGGAATAAACTACGGCAACCAACAGGGCGATTACGAAGGACTCGTTTCTTATGGCGGAGTAGCCTATCCGGTTTGGACTGATAGTCGCGCGCAACTGGCTCCGTCGAGTGGTTGCCGTCGGCCTTATGCAATGGAGGAAGTGTTCACTACAAAAGTGAAGTAGCCTTGAGTTGTAATGGATTCAAGAGAGGGCACCCGGCGAGTGCCCTTTCTTTTTTGCCAAACAGTTCGGCTGAACCGCGGACATCAGTGATAGACTCTTGACTCGTCACTAACCACATCCGACCACCCGGGAATAAAACCTGGCGGTCGTTGCTTTGTTCGACTTCGACGCGAGCGTTCTTCGTAAATTCCAACCTGCGGGAGAAATAGCATGTCCCTGAGACACATTTTCGGGTTCTGTCTGTTCGTTATCCTTCTCTGCCAAAGCGTTCTTTCAACGGTCGCCCAGGAGCCGACGCCTACTGTCAGCCCCGAATCGAGTCCGGCGCCGCTTGCAAGTGGGCCAGCGAAGGGTCCCTTTGAATCAGCTTTCGAACGACTGGAGTGGCGTAGCATTGGCCCGGCAAATATGGGCGGCCGCGTCTCCGACGTCGAAGGAGTGCCGGGAAACCCGAATGTGGTTTATGTAGCCAGCGCTTCGGGTGGACTTTGGAAAACTGTAAATGCGGGCGTCACCTGGAAACCGATTTTTGAACGCCAGAACACGTTATCACTTGGCGACATCGCACTCGCCCCGAGTAATCCTGATGTGGTGTGGGTGGGCACGGGCGAATCAAACGTACGTAACAGCGTTTCCTTTGGCGACGGCGTTTACAAGTCAACGGACGGAGGAAAGAGTTGGCGACACATGGGATTGCGCGACTCCGAGCACATCTCCGCAATCGTCATTCATCCGACAAATCCTGACATCGTTTACGTGGGTGCGCTCGGTCATGCTTTCGCGCCGAACGAAGAGCGCGGCGTGTTCATGACGACCGACGGCGGCAAGACCTGGACGAAGACTTTATACATCGACAAGGAACACGGGGTGGCCGATCTCGAGATCGACACGACAAATCCGAATATTCTGTACGCCGGGATGTGGAGTTTTGAGCGCAAGCCGTGGACGCATCGCAGCGGTAGTGAAAAAGGCGGAGTGTTTAAGTCGATTGACGGCGGTCGCACCTGGAATAAGATCACGAACGGGCTACCGAAACTCCTTGGTCGCATCGGCATTCGCGTGGCTCCGAGCAATCCGAACGTGGTTTACGCGATCGTCGAGTCGAAGGAAGGAACGCTTTACCGCTCGGACGATCGTGGCGAAACATTCAAGCAGGTTTCCAAGCAGAGCAATATCGTTTCGCGCGGGTTCTATTACACGCGCGTTCGCGTCGATGCCACTAACGAGAATCACGTCTACGCAGTAGCGTCAAACCTCTACGAGTCGATTGATGGCGGCAAATCGTTTCGCACGATAACCGGCCGCACGCACATCGACTACCACGCCTTCTGGCAGGACGCGAAAAACCCGAAAAGGATTTGGGTGGGACAGGATGGCGGCATCGCTGTTACCTACGATGGCGGCGAAGCCTGGGAACCCGTTTACAACATTCCGCTCGGCCAGTTTTATCAAATCCATGCGGACAATCGTTTGCCGTTTTATTACCTGATGGGCGGACTGCAGGACAACGGCGCGTGGAGCGGACCCAGCCGTACGCGCGAACCCGCCGGCATCATGAACGACGACTGGCGCATGGTCAGTTTCGGCGACGGCTTTTACATCCTGAATAACGCTGACGATCCCGAAGTGTACATTTCAGAATCACAGGGCGGAAATATTCTCCGCACCGACATGCGCAACCGCGAACAGCAGGAAGTGAATCCGTGGGGACGCGGCAGCGGTGGCGGCCCGGCGACAGGTGAAAAATTTCGTTTCAACTGGAACGCGCCCATCGTGCTTTCTCCTCACGACAAGAACACACTCTATTTTGGCGGCAACGTAGTTTTTCGTTCGACAGATTTCGGTAAGACGTGGGATCAGATATCACCCGACCTCACCACAAACAATCCTGACCGCCAAAAGGACGCGGGTGGACCGATCGCCTTTGAAAATTCGACCGCGGAGTATTACACCACCATCATCACCATAGCCGAGTCACGAATCAGCAAGGGACAAATATGGGCGGGAACGGATGACGGCAACCTGCAATTAACGAATGACGGCGGTAAGACCTGGAACAACATCGTTCGAAATGTAGATGGCGTGCCGGGGAATTCTCCGGTCTCCGCGATCGAGCCTTCGGGCACGAACGCGCAGACGGCGTACGTCGCTTTCGATCGCCACATGTTTGACGACTTCCGTCCTTACATTTTCAAAACGACTGATGGCGGCCGCAGCTGGCGTAACGTCGCCGGAAACTTGCCGCCAAAGGCTTATGTGCAGGTCGTGCGCGAGGATCCAAAAAACTCGAATCTGCTGTATGCGGGTACCGAGCTGGGCTTGTTCGCGTCGTACACGGCGGGCCGGGAATGGATCGCGTTGAATTTGAAAAACCTGCCGAATGTTTCAGTGCACGACATTCTCATTCACCCGCGAGAAAATGATCTCATTCTCGCGACTCACGGACGCAGCCTGTATGTTTTCGACGACGCCACGCCAATTCAACAGCTGACCGCGGACATTCTTCAGCAGGATGCACACCTGTTTTCTGTGAGGCCGGCGTTGCGGTTCGCGTCGCGTTTCACGCGTTATGGAATCGGCGAAAAGATTTTCACCGGATCGAATCCGCCCTACGGCGCGTTAATCACCTATTACTTGAAAAGCAAGCTTGACGACAAAGCGACCTTCAAAATTCAAATACTTGATCAGGCCGGGAAGCTCGTGCAGGAGCTCGAGAAGCCGTCGAGAGAGAAGGGGCTGAACCGTGTCGCCTGGAATCTTCGTTACGGGGGCGGGGAAGTGCGGCGTCCACCGAGTGAAGAGGAAACTGCCTTTGGCGGCGGACCGCGCGGCCCGCAGGTATTGCCGGGCAACTACACGGTCAAGCTGATGGTGAACGGCAAAACTTACGAGCAGCCCGTGGAAGTCCGACTCGATCCGACGGTCTCAGTGCCGGCGGCAGACCTGCAAGCCCAACTCGATTTGCAGATGAAGCTTAGAGACATGCAGTCGTCTGCCAACACGGCTTTGCGTTTTCTCGACAGCATCGAGGATCAACTCAAGCACACGCAGACCACAGCGCGCGCTCTCAATAAGGAACCCGACAAGGACATGATGAAAGCGCTCGAGGATTACATCAAACAAGTCGACGCACTTGAAGATCGCCTGGTGCGGCGTTCAGACGGTCTGGGACTGGCGGGCAAATCGCAGGTGGTGAATGATGTCGGCGATATCTTCTTCGCCATCGATAGTCCGAATGCAGCGCCGACGGCGGCGCAGCGACAATACTTCACGGAGCTGCAGCCCGAATATGCGAGCCGCATGGCTGAAGTAAATCGGTTTATCACGACGACAGTGCCGCAGTGGAATGACAAATTGCGCGCTTGGAATTTGCCGACACTGACGACCAGGCCGGCCCTGACGTTTTAGGTTAGTTCGGATGTAGCCTGCGGAGCAGGCTTAAGCATAAAGCCTGGGGCGTGAGCCCCAGGGTCACGGCACGAGCAGTTTTCAAGCCCGCGAATGCGGGCGACAGAGACAGGTAGCGAATGAACCGAATCGAACGCTGCCGCCCATTTCAAGGGCTCCAAATCCATCGATACGACATTCCTGGGGCTCACGCCCCAGGCTCTATGCTTCCGCCCGCTTCGCAGGCTTGATTCGGACCCTTTGTGCAAAACCGCGGTGAACCCATGCGAACGACTCAACTAAAGATCACCCTCGCATTGCTTGCCTTCGTCTCGATTGCGTCGGGGCAACATCCGCCAATTGAACCCGGCCCTTTCCGCCAAACTGATCTGGTAGAGCTAACCAAACTCGATCCCACCATCAAGCTCGACATTCGTTACGCCACCAAAAACAATTTCCTCGGCAAGCCGGTCTACAAACAAAGCCGCGCATTTTTACAGCGTCCGGCTGCGGAAGCGCTCGTGCGAGTTAACCGACGGCTGCGCGCACAAGGTTATGGCCTGGTAATCTTTGATGGTTATCGTCCGTGGGCAGTGACGAAAATTTTCTGGGACGTGACCCCGGCGGACAAGAAGATCTTCGTTGCCGATCCCGCTAAAGGGTCGCGCCACAATCGCGGGTGCGCGGTCGACCTGACGCTGTTTGAATTAAGCACCGGCGCCGAAGTTAAAATGCCCAGCGAGTATGACGAGATGACTGAACGTGCGCACATTAACTACGAGTGCGCATTGCCCGAGCCGAAGCGTTTACGAGACCTATTACGGGCCGCCATGACGGCTGAAGGATTTGCTGTCTACGAACCTGAGTGGTGGCACTACGACTACAAAGATTGGAAAGAGTATCCAATCGGTAACGTGAAGTTTGCGGATATTAAGTGAATCTGTAGCGCAAGTAAGACCGCTGCAATGTTCAAAAGATTCAGGGCGTGCCGAAATGTTTGATCATTCCGACACGCCCTGAAGTGTTTTGGGAGTAAGCCCTACGTCTCGAGTTTAGCTACCGAGTTTCGCCTCGGGGTTTGCATTCATCCGGGTCAAGCGAATGTTACCGTTCACGCCATTGGCGGAGATTGGGCTGCCGCCGCTGCCGATTTGTGCACTGAAACTGCCGTGACTTGTTTTGTTGATGGATACATTCGGCAGATCCGTTGTCACGCTTCCGTTCATGCCATGTGTTTTAAGGCTGGCATTAACATTGTCGCCGACGCGCAAATCGATGTTGCCGTTGACGCCGCTAATCTCAACTCCGCCGGTGCTGATCGTGGCCAAACCGACTGAGACGTTACCGTTGATGCCGTTGAGTTCCGCTCTACCGGCGGCCTGCAGAACGTCGACCTTTCCATTAACGCCGTTGACTTCGAGCGAACCGTCAATCGCGCCGGAAGTAACGGAACCATTTACGCCGTTAGTCGCGAGCGAGATTTGACGCGGCAAACGCAGCGTAACGTGTTCGGTAGGATTCGATCCAAACATGCGTGCCACCAGCCCCGCATCACCCTTTTCGCCACGTATGGTCAAACCTGAGGCGTTACTTTCGATGGTGATCTTGCGACGGTTCAGCACTTCCTGGCTCTCACCGAAGCGCTCAATCAGGATGTCAGCGGTTCGGCTGTCGGTAGTTTCCACCTTTACCCAACCATTAATCCCTGACACTTCAACGCGCGCCCCCGCGTTGAGCTCGACCGTCTTGCGAATTTCATCGCGCACGTTGGCCGGCGACGTTTTGTCCGCGTTGATGGCCAGCGGCCAGGCGTGGGCGGAGACTCGAGTATGGGAACGAACTACGCCGGCGATGCCGGCAATAACGAGGAGTAGCACAACGAGAATTATTTTCTTCATAGTGTGTTTCCGGCCTTTCAGAAGTCTGCTGCTGCTGTTCTAACGACGGAACAGGGCCTTTGGTTCGATTGATTTCGCGGTTTTTGTGCTTTTTTTATCGATTAACTAAGCGTCCGGGTAACGGAAACTGTAGCTTGCGAGGGTTGAGGGCATGGTATACGGCCGCAGACTAACAGTTTGTGTTACCCGGATAGGCCAGGGGATCGAGATTCTTGACAGAAGGTTTAGGCACGACTACAGTCAGCGCCAATCCAAATTTTAGAGAGCAGACCGGGAACGAGGAATTTCCGCGGCTAGTGCGCGGACAAGGGCGCGAGCAATGGCGGAAAAAGATTCCAGGGATCAGACAATTTTAATCGTCGAGGATTCCGATGACGCCCGCTACTTTATGCGCCTGGCGCTTGAAGATTTGGGCTACCTCATCATTGAAGCCGAAGATGGGGCCAGGGGCGTCGAACTCGCGCAGCAGGAACGGCCTGACATCATCCTGATGGATTTGAGCCTTCCCGTTATGGACGGTATCGCTGCCACGGAGAAAATACGCGCCTGTGACGGACTAAGCGCGGTTCCGATCGTCGCGGTCACCGCACATCAGGAAACTGACTTTCGGGAGGGAGCGAAGGCCGCCGGCTTCGACGCTTACGTGACTAAACCGATCGATATCGATTTCTTAGGGGAACTAATCAAGGGCCTGCTCAGCTGAACGGTTGAGTGCGCCGCCCACAACGCGGGGCACGCTGAGCGCGACCATCGTAGGTCGATAGCGAGCCTTCCGGGGGATGGTCTCCCTGAAGGTTGAGTCGCAACGTAGCCTCCATAACTGTCGGGCTAATGCCCCAGCGTGAGAAGCGCGGCGCATCGCGGCCAACCTGCCGGCTTATCACTCATCACTCATCACTCATCACTCATGCGAGGGTTCGCGAAATCTAACAATCGTTGCGCCCAGTCCGCCTGCTTGCGGTGGCGCGTCCGCCCAGTCCTGAACCCACGGCGTCCGTTCCAATGTCTTTCTAACGATCTCGCGCTGCACTCCGATGCCCTTGCCGTGAATGATCCGCACTACCTTAAATCCTAAACTGCGCGCCTCTCTCAAATATTCTTCGACCACCAGCTTAACCTCGCGCGGTTGGATGTTATGTAAATCAAAAACATCAGTGATCGGAACCACTACCGGCTCCGGAAAAGGATCGAAGGGGTCTACTTCGTCGTCGTTGTCCTTAAACATTTGCTAATTCTTAAGTCCGAAGAATCGGATTCGGGACGAATTTTTGGAGCGCATGACTTTGAAGTGCGGTGACCTGTCACCGCTTTCTCTTCGCGGCGGCCTGTCGCCGCCGGTGCAGCTTCGAAATCGAAACCTGCGACAGGTAGCAGCTCAAAACCGAAGATTGAATCTAGCATCCGCTCGCTACGGCTCGGGATTCTGCAAGTGTTTGCATCCACTCACTACCGCTCGCGGTTCTGCAGTTGAGGTTCGGGCTCGACTCGATTAAACTCGCGCGCGTCTGCCCGCAGAAATCCGAAACCGTTTCCAATTCCGAATAATATCCCCAGGAGATGATCCGATGAGAAATTCTTTCCAGTCTACAGCGCTCAAATCATGGCGCGCGTTTTTGTCGGGTGCGTTTCTGACGCTCGCGCTCGCTGTGTTTTCAATTTCATATCTAACGCCGCAGTCGAGCGCACAAACCGGACAGAAAATGTCGACGGCGCCGGCGCACGGCAGCGACTCAGGTGCTCGCGCTCTTGCGTATCCAGAGACCAAGAAAGTTGAAGTAGTTGACGACTATTTCGGAACCAAGGTCGCCGACCCCTATCGCTGGCTGGAAGCCGACGCGAGTAAACCCGAGGTTGCTTCCTGGGTCGAAGCCCAAAACAAAGTCACCTTCGACTATCTGGAAAAGATTCCGTTTCGCCAGAAGATCAAAGACCGCTTAACGCAGCTTTATAACTACCCGCGGTATTCAGCCCCAACTCGTCGCGGCGAATATTTCTTCTACACCAAGAACGATGGTTTGCAGAACCAAAGTGTCTGGTATCGGCAAAAAGGTTTGGAGGGTACGCCTGAAGTCATGCTCGATCCCAACAAGCTTTCAGCGGACGGTACGACGCGGCTTGGTTCCGTCGGGATTTCCAAGGACGGCAAATATTTTGGGTATGGCGTTTCCAGCGGCGGTTCAGACTGGAACGATATTTACGTGCTGGACACGACCACGAAACAGCAGCTCGCCGACCATGTGGAGTGGGCAAAGTTCACTGGCGTCTCGTGGCAGGGAGACGGCTTCTACTACAGCCGTTATCCCACGCCGGTTGACGGCAACAAGATGACGAAAGCCAACGAGTTTCACCAGGTTTTCTATCACAAAGTCGGCACGCCTCAATCAGCGGACGTCATCGTTTTCGAAGACAAAACAAATCCGACTCGCTTCCACACGATGGACACCAGCGACGATGAGGAATTCGCCTACCTGAATGTTTCCGATCGCGGCAAAGGCAAGAAGGGCAACGCTCTTTATTACCGCCGCGGCACTGATGCGTTTATGCCAATCGTGGCCGAGATTGGTGAGGACAGTTTTGGAGTAGTAGCAAACATTGGTGGCAAGTTTCTTGTTAGCACAGATCGCAACGCTCCGAACGGCCGCGTCTTCCTCTTTGATCCGAAAAACCCTGAAGAGAAAAATTGGAAAGACATTATTCCCGAGAAGCCTGAACCGCTCGACGGCGTGAGTGTGGTAGGCGGCAAAATTTTCGCACAGTACCTGAAGGACGTTACGGGACATGTTTACGTCTACAGTCTCGACGGTAAATTGGAAAACGAAATCGAGCTGCCGGGCCTCGGAACTGTCGGCGGTTTCGGTGGTCGCAACGACGACCCGTTCACCTTCTACACATTCACCACTTTCAACTTCCCGCCAACGATTTACAAGTACGACAT